>CBDTVG010000075.1:0-8218 GCA_965363745.1 uncultured Candidatus Electrothrix sp.
CAAAAGTTCATTCGCCGCCTCCCGCAATTCCTCCGCATTGATGGAACAGGCCGCTTTTTCGAGAGCGGAACAAAATGTCTGCTTTTGAACATGGGCGGCGGATCGTTGTTTATATAGAAATTCTAAAAAATACCCGGACCGTTGCGCTTAGGCAAACATTGTAGTAGATTGACTCTAATCGAAAATTATTGAAAATAATACCTCATGAAAGCATACCGCAGGTTTTTTCACGCTTCCTTTGTGATTAATATATTAATCATATATTAAAAATATGAGCGAAAAACACACTCTCCTTATAATTGATGATATTGTCGACAACCTGATGCTTCTCGGTGAAGCCATGTCGGCTGAATATAAAATAAAGGTCGGGACAAGTGGTGTGCAGGGGTTGGAGCTCGCTGCTCAGGATCCCAAGCCGGATCTGATTTTGCTTGATATTATGATGCCGGGAATTGACGGCTACGAAGTATGCCGCCGCTTGAAAAATGACAGCCAGACACAACATATTCCGGTTATTTTTCTCAGCGCTCTGGATACAGAAAGTGATGAACTACAAGGGCTTGACGCAGGAGCAGTGGATTTTATCACCAAGCCCTTCAAGTTGGACGTGGTTCGCGCCAGAATCAACACCCAGCTTGAGCTGCTGCGAATGCGCAGGCAGTTGCAGACCGCCCGGCTTAAGGCGGAAGCGGCTTCACAGTCTAAATCGGTCTTTCTTGCCAACATGAGTCATGAAATAAGAACGCCGATGAGCGCCATTATGGGGATGACCGATCTCGCCTTAGAAAAAGTCTTGGATCAACAGCAGCAGAGGTATCTTGAAACCGTCAAACTTTCGGCTGATGCCCTCCTCGCCCTGATTAACGATATTCTTGATTTTTCTAAAATTGAAGCCGGACAAATGGAGCTAGATGAGCATCCGTTTATTCTTGCTGACACTGTTGAGGCGGCCATGCGCACGGTTTCAATTTTGTCCAAAGAAAAAGGACTTGAAATTCAACTTGAAATCGCATCTGATGTGCCTCCAGCCGTGGCGGGTGACAGTCTGCGATTTCGCCAGATTATTTTAAATCTGCTCAGTAACGCCATTAAATTTTCCGAAAAAGGTATCATTCACATATCTGTGACTATGAAAAAGTCGGGCATCGAAAGTAACACGCTCCAAATTTCAGTCATGGATCAGGGTATCGGCATTGAGAGCGACAAGATAAACTCGGTGTTCAGCGCATTTTCTCAGGCTGACAGTTCTGTTTCTCGCAAATTCGGAGGAACTGGCCTCGGCCTCGCTATCTGCCGTCAACTTTGCGAACTTATGGACGGAACCATTTCCGTGGAAAGTGAGCTTGGCAAAGGAACCACTTTTTTCTTTACGATTATCTTTGGAACAGCCTCCTTGGACAATGTGAAGAAAAAAGAACATATGCATCCTGATAGGATCAAAATTCAGCCTGTTCGCATTCTCTTGGTGGAGGATAACGTAGCCAACCGTTTTTTGATACGAGTTGTCTTGGAAAAATTCAATCATAAAGTTGTTGAGGCAGTTGACGGCATAGAAGCACTTAATGTACTTCTTGAAGAAGATCCGTTTGATCTTATTCTGTCTGATGTGCAGATGCCAAAACTGGACGGCTACAGTCTCACTAAAGCGATACGGGCCTGCGAAGAAGGCAGAGAACTTGATCTGAACTTAGCTCACACCTTGGACAACGACCTTGTCAGCAAACTGCGTCAGCGTTTACACGGAAAACATCGTCTGGTGATTTCCATGACTGCCAACGCCATGAGCGGTGATAAAGAAAAATGCTTCACCGCCGGCATGGATGATTACCTGACCAAACCGCTGAATCAGGAAGAGCTTGCAATCACCCTCAAACGCTGGCTTCCCACCGAATAATCTATCTTTTTTTTGTTAATTTTACAATATTTGGAGACATAATGGCGAACGACAATCTGCCTGACTTTATATCCGCTCTTTTACAACCACAAAATCATACCTGTCCGGTCAGCGCTGTTCAGCTCATGCAGACCCACATTTCCTTTGTCCTGCTTGCTGACGATACAGTCTACAAATTCAAAAAACCGGTTAATTTCGGTTTTCTTGACTTCTCCACCTTGGAAAAAAGAAAGCACTTCTGCGAACAGGAGCTGCTGCTCAACCGCCGTCTCTGCCCGGATATTTACCTTGATCTTATCACGGTAACCAAGGAAGATGACAGTTTTACCCTGAACGGCAACGGCGAGGTTGTCGAATATGGGATTAAAATGGTTAGGATGCCGGAAGAAAAAATGATGATCAACCTGATCCGAGCCGGAGAGCTTGACCGCTCTCAGATTGATGCCATTGTCGATAAACTCATTCCTTTTTACCAAAAAGCCGACCGTAACAACGAAATAGACGCTTTCGGCACTGCGCAATCTGTTGCTATCAATGTCCTGGAAAATTTCGAGCAGACAGAAGGTTTCATCGGTAACGGCGCCATCACTCAGGAACAGTTTGACACCATTTCAAATTGGACCAAGTCCTTTCTTACCCAGGAAGAACTCTTTAATCAGCGCATTGAGATGGGATATATTCGTGACTGCCACGGTGATCTCTATTCAGCGAATATCTGCCTGAGCGACAAGGTCTATATTTATGACTGTATTGAGTTCAACCGCCGATTTCGTTATTGTGATACAGCCAGTGACATTGCTTTTATGGCTATGGATCTGGACTTTCATGGATTGACCGAACTTTCTGATTATTGTGTTGATCAGTTCTGTCAACGTTCCGAGGACAACGCTCTTAAAGATATGCTCAATTTCTATAAATGCTACCGAGCTTATGTGCGGGGCAAAATAGGGCTGTTTACCGCCGCTGATCCGGCAGTGGATGAGGCGGTGAAAAAAAGCTGTATTGAATCAGCCGGTAAATATTTCGCCCTTGCGGTTGGCTATACAGCCTGACCCGACTGACAACATCATGAATCAGCAGATAATCTATATTTTTTTCGGCCTGATCGCCTCGGGGAAATCAACCTTGGCGAAACTGTTTGCCGAGGAACACGGTTTCTCGTATTATAATACAGATCGAGTCCGCAAAGAATTGGCCGGTATCGTTGCGACAGAACGCCGACCGGACGGAATGGGCCAAGGGATCTACAGCCCTGAGTTCACGGAAAAGACCTATCAGACCATGCTTTCCCGGACAGAGCTGGACTTAATAAATCAGGGAATCCCAGGGGTGGTCATTGACGGCTCTTACAGTAAAGAGACGGATCGCCACAAGGTAAGGGAGCTGGCAGACTCCCTCAGCCTTCATGGGGAAACTGTGCGAACGCTCTTCATCCTCTGCTCCTGTTCAGATGAAGAAACCAAACGCCGTCTTGACCTGCGTGCACAGGACCCAGAGGCTATTTCTGACGGTCGCTGGGAAATATTTGTGCGGCAGAAAGAAAAATTTACAGCTCCCGACGAATTGTCGCCTGATCAACTTGTGTCTATTGACACCGAAGAAAAATTGGAGCGGTTGCTGAAATCGCTGAACCCGTCAAAACGCAACCGGGCTTGCTGACAACCCCTGAATCTTTCAACATAAATCAAAAATGACCAGAATATATCTCCTCCGTTACCCCAAAGAGACCTCAAACCAACCAATTATCCACCGATTGGTGAAACGTTATGACGTGGAATTTAATATCATCAGGGCGGATATTCGGCCCCAGCGGGATGGAATTATGGTTCTTGAGTTAAAAGGACACAAGGAAAAGGTCGGCGAGGCCCTCAATTATCTGAAAAGTCTTGGTGTCAAAGCGGAACGGCTTGCTGGCACAGTACGCAGAGACGACAGTAGATGTTTCCAATGCGGAGCCTGTACAGGCATCTGTCCGGTGGGAGCGCTCTACATACAACGACCTGAAATGGAAGTTATTTTTGATCCTGAAAAATGTACAGCCTGCGGTCTCTGCGTTCCCGGTTGTCCGGTCCGGGCAATGGAGATTGCCTTTGATCCAACAATGGAAACTCAAATAACCACCTGAACTCTTTCAGGTTTTACTCTTTACAAGAGATTTCAGCTTCTGAGGCGGCTAAGGCCAAGCCTTCGGCACGGGTGCTGATCCGGTGCTCCATGTGAGCTTCTTCCACTCGATCTAAGATTTTGCGAAACAAAGGGCCGGGTGTGAGGTGCAACTCTTCGATCAAGTCCCGGCCCGTGATCAAGGGTGGAGCTGTCCGCACAGGAATGACATGCTCCTGCTCCACCCGCCGCAATTTGGCGAACAGACCGGCCACCTCTTGCTCAATATCTTCCGGGCTGGCCTCTCCTTTTCCGGCCAAGGCATCAGCCATAGCCAGCAGGAACAGACCGGGCAGGTGCTTCTCTATCTTCTTCACAAGGCGCAAACAGGCTTTCAGGGTAAGCTTCCCCTGTCGCTGATTGTTGGCCAGAAAAAAGGGACGCATGTGGCCACTGATCATCCGGGCGACCACGGCGGTATCCTCTTTGGCCCAGCGCAGCCGTCGGGCCAGATTGTTCAAGATATCAGCCCCCCGCAGATCATGATTATAAAAGGTGATTCGGCCGCCCTTGGCCTCATTGATCCCAAAGGTTGAGGGCTTGCCCACATCGTGCAGCAGGGCGGCCCATTTCATCCGCACCCGCTGGCGATCAGACTGCAAATACTCCGCCATCACCGTGGAGGTTTCAGGAAAATACCGATCCAGATCAGCCAAAACCAGTTCCATCTGACGCAGGGCCTCCATGCAGTGTTCAAAGACATCCAAATGATGGCTTGCGGGTTGATCTATCCCCTGCCCCGCTTGAAGTTCAGGTAGGATTTCCCAGAGCAAGCCGCATTCACGCAGGCCGAGAAAGGTTTGCCAGGCCTTGGGAGAGGCCATGATCAAATTCAGCTCATAGGCCACCCGTTCCTTGGCGACTCGGTCGATTTTTTCTCGCTGCCGCCGAATCTGATCTACTGTATCCGGCTCAACCGTAAAATCGAGCACAGCGGCGAAACGGAAGACCCGCAACATTCGCAGAGGATCGTCTGTAAAACTTGTCGCCGAAACAACCCGAATTTTTTTGCGCTCAAGATCCACGCCGCCGCTGACAGCGTCAATAATCGGCAAACTGTCTTGAGCACGGCAATGACCGGAAAACAGATCATGCACAGGAACAGCCAAGGCGTTGACCGTAATATCCCGTTGACGTAAATCTTCTTCAATAGATTCGGCACCGTTCCGAAAGGAAGAAAAATCCACATCCAGCCCCTGCCGGAGCACCACTCGCGCCGCGTCTTCCTCCCGGCCTAACTCCACATAGGTGCCCCCGGTCAGCTCCTGCAAGCGTTTGGCCCATTGCTCCGCATTGCAGGAGACGGTCAGGTCGAGATCGCCGGACTTCCTGCCCAAAAGCAGATCCCGCACTGTGCCGCCGACAAGGTAGACTTCACCGGCGAATTCCTGTTGTGCGACAGCCAACTTTTCCAGCAGGTCGGCTGGAAATAAGGCCGCCACAGAAGAAACGGAGAAAATATATTTATTTTTTTGATGCATAAGACAACTATACCAGCAGCGGAATCATATTTCATGCCCTTTCCGAGAAGGGCAGAATTTTTTTCTGAAGCAGGAAAAGAATGAAATGCGCTCAATCCTCTGAAAAAAATTGCTTAACAAAGAATATCTTTACGGGTATAAAGGAGGAACCCCCTGAAGATATCGGATATTTTTTAACATAGAGAGCATAAAAACAGCATGGATGCCGCAACCTCACAATTTATCCGCATCGGCAATGCCAGTATTGGCCTGATCGGTCTGGATATCGCCCTGAACAGACTCGCAAAACGTCAGGCTGATGAACAGGAGGCTGTGGACTTTCTCTTTCAGGAAATCAGTCGGCAAAACTATATTCCGCCCGGCAATAAGAAGAAGTACCGACAGGCCCTGCTGGTCGCCTACCGAAAGCATTGCGATCCTGAATATCAGGAAGATATCGGGCTGACCATACGCATCTTCGGTACCGGCTGTGTCAGTTGCAACAGTCTGCAAACCTTGGTTATTGAAATCCTTGATCGACTGAAACTGGCCGCTGATATTGAACAGATTCATGACCCCGATGAAATAGGACGAGCCGGAGTCATCATGACTCCGGCTCTGATGATTAACGGAAAAATAAGAAGTGCTGGGAAGATCCCGACCCCGGCTCAAGTTGAACAATGGATTCGGGATGCGGCATAGGTCCGGTGCTGAAATATTCAGTGGCTATCCCAAGGCCGTTACCTGCTCGCATTACAGGTGGTAATTTTGAAACTTATCCCCAAAAATCAATTTAAAAAATAACGTAATTTTGTCCTACCTCGTCCTAGCCAGAAAATCCAGACCGCAGACCTTCGCTCAGGTAGTCGGTCAGAAGCCGATTGTCAGAACCCTAAAAAACGGGTTGTTGCAAAATCGGGTGCCCCACGCCCTAATTTTCAGCGGGGTGCGCGGAACCGGCAAGACCACTCTTGCCCGGATCATGGCCAAGGCCATGAACTGCGAACAGGGAACGCCGCCTGAACCCTGCAACGAATGCCATTCCTGTCGAGACATCATGGCAGGTGCTTCCGTTGATCTGCATGAGGTCGACGGTGCTTCAAACCGAGGCATTCAAGAGATCCGTGAGCTGAAAGAAAACATCCGCTTCATGCCCGCCAGCTCAAAGTTCAAGATTATCATTATTGATGAAGTCCACATGCTCACCAATGAGGCCTTCAACGCTCTGCTCAAGACCCTTGAGGAGCCGCCTGAGCATGTCTATTTTATGTTCGCCACCACTGAACTGCACAAAGTGCCGGTGACCATTCTCTCTCGCTGTCAGCGTTATGAGTTGAAACGGGTTGCCCATGAGGAACTATTCACTCATTTTGCCACTCTTGCCGCCCAGGAAGGGGTTACTATCGACGATGCGGCCTTGAACATGGTAGTTCGAGAGGCTGGCGGTTCGGTTCGTGATGGACTCAGTCTGCTGGATCAAATATTCTCCTATTGCGGCGACACGGTCACGGGTGAAGAGGTCGCCGATGTGTTGGGCTTGGTCAGTCATGAAGTGATCGCCGACCTTGCCCTCGCTCTGTTAAACAAAGATCTCGCCTCAGCCCTGACCAACTTGGAAAAGGTGTACAGCTACGGCATGGACATCAAGCGGTTCATCAACGAGTTACTGGCCTGGTTCCGGGGCCTCGTGGTCTGCGGCATCAGCAAACAGCCTGAGCAGTTGCTCGACCTGCCCTCTGATGAGTTGACTCGTCTGCGGGAGACAGCCGCCGCCCATTCCGCTCAGTCTTTGTTTATGATGTTCAACCTGCTCTTGGACGGCTTGGAAAAGGCAACCTTCTCAGCCCGACCCCGTTTCGCTGTGGAAATGGCCTTTATCAGGGCGGTGCAGACGGAGGACGTGGTGCCGGTAACCGAGCTGCTCGGTCGGCTTGATACGGTTTTGGCGGGGGTGGCTCTGCCGCAACAACAGGCCGCACCTCCACAACTCGCCCAACATCCGGCGCAAGAGCCAGCTCGGTATTCGGCTCCCCCCCGTTCCGCGCCTGTTGCCCCTGAAAAAAAAAAATCTATAGGGGACGCTGAACCGACAAAGCCTGCTCCGCAAACCGCATCGCATAGGGAGCCGGAAACAAATGACCTGCAACGGGCAACGAGTGTTCCTGACTCTGTTACTGGGAAAAAGGATGTTCGCAAGCATTGGCCTGAATTTATTAAGTACGTGCGGGAACGCCATCAATGGATGGCTGGATCCCTGCAACTTTCTTCTTTTGTTAATTTACAGGACAGGGTGTTGACAATTCAGTATGATAATACTGCCGATTGCCGGATGTTACAGAATAAAGATGAGCTTGTTTCGCTCACTGAATTCGCTATGGATTTTTTTCAGGAAGAATTACAGATCGTTTTCAAGTTGCCTGATGCTTCCGGTTGCGATGCCGACCCAAACAGCAAGGCGGCGGTACAAAAGGAGCGGCAGGCTCTGGCCAATGATCCTCTGGTGTTGGCGGCTGTTGATATCCTGAATGGGCAGGTCGGTGATATTCGGATCGGCCCTCGTTTTCGCACACCGTTAGAGAAGGAAAAGGTTGACGAATAAGTTCAAAGTATAATCCAATACCTTCGCCAAAATGTATTTTGACCAAATTTTGCCAGAAAATTCATTTTAATGACGACTAAAAATCAGATAGTTACAGGACAG
>CBDTVG010000076.1:0-8200 GCA_965363745.1 uncultured Candidatus Electrothrix sp.
TGCCTTCCACCGCTGAGGAAAAAATAGCAGGCAATACTTTTTTTCCGTTGCTTGTGTTTGATTCGGAGATGCAGCCCAAGGGATAAAGGGGCGATGAAGAAATAATCGTTTAATGGAGGATAGAAATTTTTTCATTCAGCACTGTGATACAATCAGCATGTCCGGCTGAAGATGTACCGGGCCAAAGCTCGCAACGGTTCGGCCCGGTCATCAAAATGCTCTATGGAGGCGAGAGCACGCTCCACGGCCTCTTTTGCCAAGGCACGGGTTTTTTCTTGGCCGAAAAAGGCCGGATAAGTGGCTTTGCCCTGCTCGGCATCACTGCCCGCTGTCTTGCCTAATTGTTCTGTTGAGGCGGTGACATCCAGCAGATCATCAACGATCTGAAAGGCCAAGCCTACTGCATCACCATACCCGGTCAGGGCCTGAAGTTGTTGCTCGTCAGCTTGGCAACCTAGGGCTCCCATGCGTATTGACGCAGTAATTAAGGCTCCAGTTTTAGAACGATGAATGGTTTTGAGCAACTCAAAGGAAATCGCTTTTTTTTCACTGACGATATCAAGGTATTGGCCTCCCGCCATACCCAGCGAACCGGCCGCTTCAGCCAAGGTAGCGATGAGCCGCAGTCGTGTTTTCGGATCAGGACCTGGCAAATTTTGGTTACTGAGTAGGGCAAAGGCGTAGGTGAGCAGACCGTCACCGGCCAGAATGGCCTGAGCTTCACCAAATTTTTTATGGCAGGTAGCCTGCCCGCGACGCAGATCATCGTCATCCATCGCCGGCAGATCGTCATGGATCAGGGAATAGGTGTGAACGCATTCTAGAGCGCAGGCGGCGGGCAACAGAAGCTCTTCCGACTCGGAATCATAACTGACGCAACGCCCTGCGGCGAGGCAGAGAATCGGTCGTATCCGTTTACCTCCTACAAAGAGGCTGTAGCGCATGGTTTTTATGTGATCGGCGAACTTCCCTTCTTTCGGTAACATGTATCGACGCAGTCCCTGTTCGACAAGCTGTCGTTGTTCGCTGAGGTACTGTTTTATATCGATGTTAGTATCCGACATTTTGTTCCTTTTTTTGACGGAGAAAATAAAATTGTGCGGAGCGTGAAGCCTTATTTTGGAGAGGATACGACTGCGCCGTTTAATTATGCTCTCTGGTCTTGTGAAAGACAATCTCAGGGAACAGCTCGGCGGTATGATTCAGCCGCCACTGTCCGTCCGCCATAAAGGCCAGATGCCCTTCCGCGTCATGGGCAAGGCCGCCCTGGTTTTTCGCCTCAAAGACTTTGAGTCTTTTGGGATCCTCACAGCTAATCCAGCGGGCCAGATTGTAGTTGACCGTCTCGTAAATCGCATCCACGTTGTACTCGGCCTTGAGCCGGGCCATAGTTACCTCGAATTGGAGCACCCCCACAGCACCCAAGATATAATCATTTCCCATGATCGGGCGAAAGAGCTGAACCGCTCCTTCTTCCGCCATCTGGATAAGCCCTTTGTGCAGCTGTTTGGTTTTGAGAGGATTTTTTAAGAGAACCCGGCGGAAATGCTCAGGGGCGAAGCTGGGAATGCCTGTGAACTTGAGCGGCTCTTTATCCGTGAAGGTGTCACCGATCTTGATGGTGCCGTGGTTATGGATACCAATGATATCACCGGGATAGGCCTCATTCACATTGGCCCTGCTTTGCGCCATGAACACGGTGGCGTTACTCAAGTTCACCTCTTTGCCTAAGCGATGATGCTTCACCCGCATACCTCTGGTGAATTTACCGGAACAGATGCGGAAAAAGGCGATCCGGTCACGATGGGCCGGGTCCATATTGGCCTGAATTTTAAAGGTGAACCCGCTGAAAGCCTCTTCATTGGGTGCGACCTCACGGGTGAGTGCGACACGGGGGCCGGGAGGTGGTGACAGCTCAACAAAGTTGTCCAGCAATTCTTTGACCCCGAAGTTGTTGATGGCGCTACCGAAGAAGACTGGTGTCTGCCCCGCATTAAGATAATCCTCATATTCAAAGGGATTAGCCGCTCCCTGTAACAGTTCAACATCCTCCCGCAGCTGATCCGCATCATGTCCCAATAAGGCATCAAGCTGAGGATCAGCTAAACCTTTGACGGTCACTCGATCTTGAGGCCGGGTGTCCTGACTGGGGGTGAAGAGGTTAATTTCATTGCGTTTTAGATCGTATACGCCCTTGAATTCCTTACCCATGCCGATAGGCCAAGACAAGGGAGCGCATTCGATCTGGAGCTTATCCTCAATATCAGCGAGAATGTCTAAGGGATCCATGCCGTCCCGATCCAACTTATTGATAAAGGTGATGATCGGGGTGTTACGCATCCGGCATACCTCCATGAGCTTGGTGGTCTGGGTCTCCACGCCCTTGGCCGAATCAATGACCATCAGCGCCGAGTCCACAGCGGTCAGCACCCGGTAGGTGTCTTCGGAGAAATCCTGATGTCCGGGCGTGTCCAGCAGGTTGATTTCAAAATTGCGGTAATTGAACTTCATCACCGAAGTGGTGACGGAGATACCGCGCTCCTGCTCAATGGACATCCAGTCGCTGGTGGCATGATTGGCTGTCTTCCGGGATTTCACCGCCCCGGCCATCTTGATAGCCCCGCCGAAGAGGAGGAGCTTTTCCGTTAAGGTGGTCTTGCCCGCATCTGGATGACTGATGATGCCAAAGGTGCGCCGTCTTTGTATTTCTTGTTCCAGTTTGCTGCTCACGAAGAGTACCTGTACCGATTCTGCCGGTGATTATGGTTAAGGAAAATATCTAGACATTATGCTCTACGATAAATTTTGAGCAGTCCATATGATTTTCTGATAATTTTTTAACCAGTATATCAAAAATCCACCGTCATCTCAATGCGGGACTACTGAAATTTTATCAGCCGGAAGAGAGCACGTCTCTATTTCTTTGCAAAACAAGAGAAATATGTCATAATAATATATTTTCTGTATGAGATTTTGTGTGACAGACAACGGATGCCGTGGATGTATTCACGGTGCGGTTGAACAGTGTGTCGGCAAAGAGTCGACTTATATTTTTTACCATTATATCTTCAGCTAAACAGGGAATTTCAATGACTTGCTTATTTCGAGATCAGATGCGACGCAGGCCGATGCCGGTTACGCCCCTATCATATCTTTTTTTACTTCCTTTGCTTTTATGTTTATTTATAGGGATTTTTTCTGTAAGTGCGGTGTCGGCGGCTGAACAGAACACTGTTTTCCTGCCCCTGAAAATCAATGCGGAAAACAGCGCCGCTCTGTCTCAAAAAGTTGACATTGCGCTTGAGGGTGCGCTCGGCGATAAGGATCTTTCCATACTTTCACGTCTTGAGGCGGAAAGGCTGGTTGATTACGGGGGTGTCTGGCCTCCGTCAATTTCCGTCCTGACTATGGTGGCTGAGGATCAGGGACTTGACTACGTGGCGGTGGGCAGCTTGACCATGATTGGGGATCAAATTTCTGTTGATATGCAGGTTATTGATCTTTTGAAACCGGAAGAACCTCACTCCTCTTATCGTGAGGGGATGTCGTTCGCCGATATACATACGGTTTTGAACGGCACTTTGTTGGATATTTTAGGCTATACCAGTCGAAATTTCATTGTCGCATCCATTGTTCCTGAGAACAATACACGTATAGATTCAGGGGCAATTCGTCGTAAAATTGGAACCAAGCCCGGCGATGCCTACAGCCCGGATAGTCTGCGTAAGGATCTGAAACAAGTTTTTTCTATGGGCTATTTTGACAACGTGGAGATTGAGGTTAATGATTCTGACAAGGGGAAGGAGGTTATTTTTCGGGTGCAGGAAAAACCGTTGATAAAAAGTGTTTCTTTTTCCGGTACAGAGAAAATTGAGGAGGAGGATATCAGTGACGCAGCCAACATCAAGGCGAACACCATCCTCAATCCTGCTACACTCAATGATGCGGTTAAAAGGATAAACGGGCTGTACAAGAGCAAGGGCTATTATTCCGCACGGAGCAGTTTTAAACTGGATAATCCGACTTCCCAGTCTGTGAATGTGCAGTTTATCGTCGATGAAGGAGGAAAAATGTCGATTTCCGATATTTTCTTTGTCGGCAATACATCATTTTCAGCGGATGAGCTAAAAGATCAGATTCAAACATCATCCTGGACTTGGTATGCCTCATGGCTCACCGATTCGGGAACTCTGAAAATGGATGTTCTTGAGCAGGATGCCGCCAGAGTAGCGGCTTTTTATAATAATCGAGGATTTATTGAGGCCAAGGTCGGAGTACCTGAGATCCGGGAGGATGGAGAAGATCTTTATGTCACCTTTACTATTCAGGAAGGAGCTCGTTATCAGGTGGGCACGGTGGAGCTTGAGGGAGATTTGATTGAAAGCAAAGAGAAGATGATCGCCATGCTCAATATTCGCCGGGAAAAATTTCTCAATCGAAAAATCCTGCGTGAAGATGTGATGAAATTAACGGATCTCTATGCTGAACACGGCTACGCCTTTGCGGCGACTCGTCCTAAAGTGGACAAATCAGAGGTCGGTAAAAGGGTGAACATCACCTTTGCAATAGATCAGGGTGATCTCGTCAGCTTCAACCGAATTAAAATCCAGGGAAACACCCGCACCAGAGATAATGTTATTCGTCGTGATCTGGCGGTGGAGGAGGGCGGAGTGTACGATGCCAAAGCGATCCGCAATTCCACCAAGCGGTTGCAGCGGTTGGGATATTTTGAAGATGTCACTGTGCTTCCTCAGGAAACCATGAACAATGATCAGATGGATGTGATGGTCGCAGTGAAAGAAAAACCCACAGGGCAGTTTAGTATAGGAGCAGGTTATTCCTCCTCTGATAAGCTGATGTTCATGGGAGAAATTTCCGAGGACAATTTTCTCGGACTTGGCACTAGGTTGGCTTTTTCCGCAAGCCTGAGCGCAGTGACCAATAAATTCAACTTGGCCTATACTGATCCCAGACTTTTTGACTCCAGCGTGTCCGCTGGTGTTGATGCCTTCAACTGGGAGCGTGAATACACCGATTACACCAAGGGATCAACCGGCGGCGGACTTCGTTTCGGTCATCGTTTTATTGAGAAATGGAGAGTTTTTTACGGCTATACATGGACCGATACTACCTTGAGCGATATTTCCGCTGAAGCGTCAGATTATATTCTTGAATCTTCGAAAGTCAACATCACCAGCGCAGTGCGGCTTTCCTTTGTTCGTGACACCAGAGATCGTAAATTCAACGCCAGCTCCGGGGCCAAGCATAGTTTGAGCATCAAATATGCTGGCGGTCCTCTTGGTGGCGAAGCCGCCTATACCAAGCTGGAAGGGTACACTAGCTGGTTTTTTCCCATGCCGTTCGGAACCGTTTTTCACAGCAAGTTGGCTGCGGGTCAGGCGTTTGAAAATGAAGACGGCAAGTTACCGGTGTATGACAACTTTTATCTTGGCGGCATGAACTCGATTCGAGGCTTCAAGTCGTCGTCCATCAGTCCTGTGACCGCTGAAAATGATGAAAAATACGGCGGTGATAAAATGTGGTTCTCCAATATTGAGGTATTTTTTCCGTTGCTCGACGATGCTGGGATACGCGGTGTTGCCTTTCTCGATTTTGGTAATGTGTATGATCAAGATGGCAGCTGGGATTTCAGCGATATTAAAAAATCAACCGGTCTCGGCATCAACTGGCTTTCTCCTATGGGACCATTGCGCATGATTTGGGGATATAATCTTGATCAGCAGGATGGCGACGAGAATGCACGCTGGGATTTCGCTATGGGCGGTAATTTTTAACGTCATTGATGAAATAACATTTTACACGAAAAGATATGAAGAACCAATTACCCGAACACTGTCAGCCCATCGGCGAAAACGAAAAATTTTGTTTCGCCTGCCATCCTGATGTGCCCTGCTTTAATGAATGCTGTTGCCAGCTTGATTTAGTCCTGACCCCTTATGATGTGTTGCGTTTAAAAACTAGGCTTAAACGCCACTCCGGCATGTTCTTGGAACAGTTTGTGATCATTGAGTGGGAAGAGGGCATGCTTTTTCCTGCCTGCTACCTGACCATGGTTGATGATGGCAAGGCCAGCTGTGTATTTGTCAAAGAGCACGGCTGTCGTATCTATGAAGATCGTCCGGCGGCCTGCCGGGCCTATCCGATTGGCCGGGGAGCTTCCCGGCAGGCGAACGGCACTATTACCGAACAATATGTTGTGCTCAGAGAGCCTCATTGCCGAGGATTCGAGGAACAGCGGGAGCATACTGTTGTTGAATATTTTCAGGATCAAGAGCTGGCTGAGTACAACCGCTATAATGATCAGCTCATGAAGTTATTGCAAAATCCTAAAATTCAATCCGGTTTTCGCCTGACCAAGGCTCAGTCCGAGCAGTACATCATGGCCCTTTATAATTTGGACACTTTTCGGCAGGAGCTGACCAATGGCTATATACAGATGAATACCCCTTTATCGGTCATGGAACAATTGGCAATGCAGAATGACGATAAAGTGCTGTTATTAATAGCTATTCGCTGGTTGATCCAGGAGTATTTCGGTGAATGAGCGTAGGCATTGAGTGCTTATGATCAGGCTGTGAATGCGGATTTGCTGGAGAATCTGCGCCGAATCAGTACACAGTACTGTCTGGAAGAAGGCGGTTCTCATGGCCCGGATCACAGTGAACGGGTGTTTCATTCAGCTATGGCAATTGGCCGTGAGATGAACGCTCAGCTTGACATCATCGCTCCAGCAGCCTTGCTTCATGATATTGGCCGCAATCAGGAAAGCCGTAGCAAGGGAAAAATTTGTCATGCTGAACAGGGGGCGAAAATGGCGGAATCGCTCCTTCTGGATCTGGGCTATTCCGTAGCGGACCGGGCAGCGATCTGTCACTGCATCCGAGCGCATCGCTTTCGTAGCGACACCTCTCCCACCACTTTGGAAGCAAAAATTATCTTTGATGCGGACAAGCTGGACTCCATCGGTGCTGTCGGCATAGGCCGGGCTTTTCTCTTTGCTGGACAGATCGGAGCTCGGCTCCATAATGCGGAAATTGATCCTGCAAACACTGCGTCCTATTCCACCGAAGATACAGCCTATCGGGAATTTCAGGTTAAAATGTCCAAGGTTCGGGATCAAATGCTCACTGCAATTGGCCGACAGCTCGCCCAAAGGCGACATGAGTTCATGGAGACCTTTTTTGTCGAACTGCATCGCGAGATTTACGGTTCTGAGTTGCCGTAAATAAATTTTCACTTTCCCTCCTTTTGCTCCTCCATCCTTTAAGGTAAAAAAATCCATGTTGAAACTCGTCATATTTGACTGCGACGGAGTGATGTTTGACTCCCTTGAAGCCAACCGGGCTTATTATAACCATATCCTCAACGCCTTTAACTGTCCGCCTATGCATGAAGAGGAGGTCGGCTATGTTCATATCCATAATGTCTTTGATTCGGTCAGCCATATTTTTCGTAATCACACCCGGGTCAGCATGTCTGAGGTAGATAAGTATAGGCAGAGCGTTGATTACAGTTCTTTTCTTCGCCATATGACCATGGAATCTGATTTGAAGGAGTTTCTGGAAATCATCACGCCGAACTACCACCGGGCCATCTCCACCAACCGATTCAATACAATGGATATGATCTTGGATATCTTCGAGTTGCGCTCATATTTTGAAATTGTCATGACAGCTTCAAATTCTCCCCGACCCAAGCCCGCCCCGGATGCCTTGCATATCATTTTGAAGCATTTTGGCCTTGCGGTAGATGAGGCTATTTTTATCGGTGATTCCACAGTGGATCGTGATCATTGCGCCTCTGTCGGGATGGAGTTGATCGCCTTTAGAAATCCTGAGCTTGAAGCGGCGTATCATGTGGATAGTTTTATGGAAATTTTGCGGTTGCCGGTGTTTGGGGGTAATTTATAATAATATTCCAGAAAGATAGAGGTTTATTGTGGATACTAGGAAGCCTACTTCGGTGCTGGTGAGTATTTGAGAAATCTTTACATCGCTGGATTAATCGAATATATTATCACTATGAAATACGCATACGAAGATCTTGGTGACGAGCAGTTTGAGCAGCTGATCGTATTTTTATGTCACCGTCTGCTCGGTATTTCTGTGCAGGGATTTGCCAAAGGGCCGGACGGCGGTCGGGATGCTAAGTTTGTCGGAACAGCAGAGTTGCATCCAAG
>CBDTVG010000077.1:0-8181 GCA_965363745.1 uncultured Candidatus Electrothrix sp.
TTAAATATCTATAATATCAAGAATGTAATTCAGTTTCTAATGTGACAAAGTAGAAGTAAACAGGAGGGATAAAATTGTCGATTTTTTGAAACACAGTGGAACATCCCGACCAAGATTTTTCCATTATTCTGACAAAACACAAGATATTTTGTTGAAAAAAATTCTGTTATCTGTTTTGAAGGAGAGGTTCATTGCAACGCAACGGAATATTATTTGAGGGCACAGGGAATTATTTTTTCTGTGCCCTGTCATTTTCAGGTGATTATCTTTTATCTTCAAGGTAGCCTTTACAGAACTTTACAGAACCACAACAAGCGAGTCAAAAAAATCTGTTATGGAACATACTCCTCCAGCCCGCGAACAACAGGTACGACCAACTCATGAATGCGGCATCTGTGGAATTTTCGGCCACGAAGATGCGGCGAAGCTGACCTATTTCGGCCTTTACGCCCTACAGCATCGGGGTCAGGAAAGTGCCGGTATCGTTTCCGGTGATGGCCGACGAATGAATATCCACAAGGATATGGGGCTGGTGCCGGAGGTGTTCACCGAAACCAACCTGCACAAGCTCTCTGGCCATCTCGCAGTGGGCCATGTGCGCTATTCCACCACTGGGGAATCCACCATCACCAACACCCAGCCGTTTATGGTGACGCATCAGGGCGTGCCTCTGGCCGTGGCCCATAACGGTAACCTGGTCAATGCTCTTGACCTGCGCAACCATCTGGAACAAAAAGGGTCTATTTTTCAGACCACTATGGACAGCGAAATTGTCATCCAGCTCATGGCTAGAACCATGCATTTGGGCCTGGCCAAGGCGATCAAGGAGACCTTCGCCTGTATTCGGGGGGCCTATTCCCTGTTACTTATGACCCCTGACACCATGATCGCGGTCCGGGATCCCAATGGCTTCCGGCCACTCTGCCTCGGTCGCCTTACTGACGGAGCCTATGTGGTTGCCTCTGAGACCTGCGCCCTTGATCTGATTACCGCTGAATACGTGCGTGAAATTGAACCGGGGGAAGTGCTGATTATCAATAAAGACGGGCTTGAGTCTGTTTTTCCCTGGCCGCCCAAGCGCAAGAGTTACTGTATTTTTGAACAGGTCTATTTCGCCCGCCCGGACAGCGATATATTCGGCAAAAATGTCTACGCCACCCGCAAACGGATGGGCGAAATCTTAGCGCGGGAAGCAAAAATCGAGGCGGATTTTGTCATGCCCTTTCCCGATTCAGGCAATTACGCCGCCATCGGCTATTCCCAAGCATCAGGCATTCCTTTGGAAATGGGCATGATCCGTAACCATTACGTAGGCCGCACCTTTATCCAGCCCTCTCAGGCCATGCGTGATTTCTCGGTTCGGGTCAAGCTGAATCCGGTTCGGGAGCTACTCAGGGATAAACGGGTGATCATTGTTGAAGATTCCATTATTCGAGGCACCACCGGCAAAAGCAGAGTTCGCGCTTTGCGGGACGTGGGAGCCAAAGAAATTCACATGCTGGTTTCCTGCCCCCCGACCATGCATGCCTGCTATTACGGCATTGACTTCCCCTCAGCCACCGAGCTGATCGCCTCAAAAAAATCTGTAGAAAAGATCCGAGATCATTTAGGTTTGGACTCACTGACCTACCTGAGCCTTGAAGGTTTGGTGGAAGCCACTAGCCTGCCTAAAGAAAATTTTTGTTTAGCCTGTTTTGACGGCAATTATCCGGTCGCCCCGGATCTCTCCTTTACCAAGGACTCGTTAAACTGTTGCGGATGTGGTTGTTAGGGAGGCGAAAGGCCGCATTTACACCGGGAATGGAGAGCACAGTCTACCGCCTAAACGGAGCGATTACCATTTTTTACTTCCGCCCGCCGCCTGAAACGGTGTAAACTGCTTGTGTCGAAGTTGGTCAATGGAGTTTCAGGACGATCTTTCAGCATACAAGACATAAGACATGGAGAGCGGATATGGCGGAAATTACTATTGACACCTACTTGTGCAGCGGTTGCGAAACCTGCGTGGAGATGTGCCCGGATGTGTTCCGCCTAGATGAGGTCACGGAAAAAGCCGCATTAGTGACCGTCTTTCCCGATGTGACGGATGATGTTCGTCAGGCCGCCGCTTTTTGCCCGGAGAAATGTATTGATATTTCGGAATGATTTTTTTTGCAGATCCTCCGAGCGCAACCTCCTGTATCGGCAATCTCGACAACCTCGGTAATTTCGGTAATCCAATAAAATAATCTATACACGTTATGAATTCACTGATATCCTTTATTCTTGTCCTCGGAGTTCTGATTTTTGTCCACGAACTGGGACATTTTCTCTTTGCCAAGCTCTTCGGAGTACGGGTGCTGAAATTCTCCTTGGGCTTCGGCAAAAAAATCATCGGCAAAACATGGGGTGACACCGAGTACCTCCTTTCCGCCTTCCCCTTGGGCGGCTACGTCAAGATGTACGGAGAACAGCCGGGCGAGGAGATAACTGAAGAGGAAAAAGCTGTTTCCTTCTCCCATAAAACCGTCTGGCAACGCTTCGGCATTGTCGTTGCCGGGCCGCTGTTTAACCTGATTTTCGCCGTGTTTGTTTTCTGGGTCATGTTCACCTTTGCCGGGCTGCCAGATCTGGTGGACTCAAGCCTTATCGGTACGGTTTCACCGGGATCAGTGGCAGAAAAGGCGGGTATCAAGGAGGGAGATATTATTTTTTCCATTGACGACCAGGAAATATCGACCTGGATGCAGGTGTCCGATTCCATAAAAAATTCCGAAGGAAAACAGGTGAGCCTCGTTATCCGCCGGGATCAGGAAACGTTGCAGATCAAAGCGACTCCAACTATGGACAAGGTGAAAAATTTGTTTGGTGAAGAGGTTGGAGAACGTTATCTCCTTGGGATAGGCCGATCCGAGGAAGTTGTCTTTAAAAAGATATCTCTGACTGAGGCGGTTAAATACGCCTTTATCCAGACTTGGAACTTGATCGCCCTGACTCTTTTGGGCATTGTAAAGATTATTCAGTGGGTTGTCCCTGCATCCGAGCTGGGTGGGCCGATCCGCATAGCCGAAATCGCCGGTCAGCAATTAGAGGCGGGCTGGATGAACCTGCTCCATTTTACAGGCCTGTTATCCATCAATCTGGGGATCCTGAATTTACTGCCCATTCCGGTTCTTGACGGCGGGCATCTTGTTTTTCTCGGCATTGAGGCTGTCCGGCGTAAACCCCTCAGTGAGCGATCCATGATTATGGCCCAAAATTTCGGCATAGCCCTGCTCGGTTCCCTGATGATCTTTGTCTTTTATAACGATATCGCAAGAATTGTCCGGCAATGGCTAGCGGCTTCCTGATATCCCTCTTTTTACCGCACTGCATCCCGTGGCCACCGTAACTGAAACCCCTCTAATCCTTTCCCTTGAAACCGCCACCGGTTGCGGTAGTGTCGCCCTGACCAAGGGCGGCATCAATAATGGCAAGCTGTTGGCTGAGGCAATTGCCCAGCCGGAAATCACCCACTCCCGACGACTGCTCGGTTCTGTGGACTGGGTCATGAAAGCGGCGGGTGTGGACTGGAGCGACCTGAACGGGGTGGCAATCAGTCTCGGCCCTGGCTCGTTCACCGGCCTGCGCATCGGCATGGCCGCTGCCAAAGGAATCGTCTTTGCCGCCAAGCTGCCGCTCATTGGTGTGCAAACGCTGGATGCTGTCGCCCTATCCTGCCCGGTGATCGACCGACCACTCTGGTGCCTGCTTGATGCCCGTAAGCAGGAAGTGTACGCAGCCTGTTATCAGGCCGCCGCTCAGGGTTTGCAGGGTTTGCCAATGCGATGCACTCCGATTGAGGCTATTCGTCCAGAAATTCTCGTTGAAAAAATTCAACATCCAGCCCTCATCGCCGGGCCGGGGCTGAACGAATATCATGATCTTTTCGCCCAAATTTCTGGACTCCAGCTCATTGCACCGGCGTTAAGCGGCCCTAGGGCGGCCAGAGTAGGTTTTCTTGCCGCAGAACAGCTGATGCGGGGAGATATTGTTGATCCCGCTACAATCGTTCCCCTGTATGTCCGGGCCTCGGAGGCGGAGGTCAATTTGCGCAAAAAGAACAGCACATAGACTGGAAACACGAATTTTTCATCCCTCCCCTTCCCTCTCCAACAACCGGAATTTCCCATGATTCAACGAAAACAAACCAAGAAAATTTTTATCGGCGATACTGGGGTGGGCGGCGATGCCCCGATCACTGTCCAATCCATGACCAACACCGACACCAGTGATGTCACAGCCACGGTGTGCCAGATCAAAGGTCTGGAAGAAGCAGGCTGTGAGATTATCCGGGTGGCTGTGCCTGATATGGCGGCGGCGGAAGCGATACGGGCAATCCGGGAGCAGATTTCCATCCCTCTGATTGCGGATATTCATTTTGATTCCCGGCTGGCGGTGGCGGCTTTGGAACACGGTGCCCAGGCCATCCGCATCAATCCCGGCAATTTGGGCGGGCTGGATAAATTGGTCAGGGTGGTGGATGCGGCTAAGATGCACAAAACAGCCATCCGGGTGGGGGTCAATTCCGGCTCTATTGAAAAGGAGCTGCTGGAGAAATACGGCTACCCTACCCCGGAAAACTGCCAAGCACTCATCAAGAGCGCCTTAAACAACGTGGCGGCTTTGGAAAAATTGGGCTTCCATGAGATCAAAATTTCCATTAAGTCTTCCGACACCCTGACCACGGTTGCCGGATATCGGGAGCTTTCCCGACGCACGGAGTACCCCCTGCATATCGGGGTCACCGAGGCTGGCGGCCTGATTCCCGGCACGGTCAAATCCAGTGTGGCCTTAGGCATCCTGCTTTTTGAGGGCATCGGCGACACCTTTCGTATTTCCCTGACCCGTGACCCGCTGGAAGAAATCCGAGTGGGCTTTGAACTGCTCCGCTCTCTGCGTATCCGAGAACGAGGGCCGGAGATGATTTCCTGCCCCACCTGCGGTCGCACCAAGATTGATCTCTTTCCTTTGGCCGAGGAGGTGGAGCGGGTTCTCCAAACTATGAAGTCCAACCTCAAGGTGGCGGTCATGGGCTGTGTGGTTAACGGCCCCGGTGAAGCGAGAGAGGCGGATATCGGCATTGCTGGCGGGCATGGCACGGGGATTATCTTCAAAAAAGGAGAGGTGTTTAAGAAGCTACCGGAGGCGGAGTTGCTGCCTGCGTTTTTGGAGGAATTACGAAAGATGGATACTGAGGCGTGTACGCCTGCTGAGAAATAAATATGAACGCAACAAACACAATAGACGCAATACTTTCCCTGCACAACAGCGAGATGTCTGACGAGGGCATCCAGGAATTGACCGTTGCCTTGAGGCAAAGTTTACAGCAGGAAACCGACCTGAGCGCACGACTGCCTGAAGAAACCGGCGGTTCCGGCAGCAAAGGTGATGCGGTCACCATTGGCTTGATACTCCTTACCGCCCTGAATTCCCGCACTGTTGTCGCCTTATTACAGGTGCTGAAATCCTATGTCGAGCGGAAGCCAACCCTGCGCATGACAATAGAAAAAGTTGACGGAAGCAAGATAGAAATAGAGGCTGAACACCTCAGCGCAGCCCAGATAGAACAGACCACCCAGGCGGTCAAGCAGCTTTGTGGGGATAGAGAAGATGCCTGAAAAGCGATATGCTATTCTCATTGCCAGCAGCAGCTATCCAAATGAACCGGGGCTGAGCACCCTGCGTTGCCCATCGCACGACGTTGATGCCGTTGATGCCATCTTACGCTCACCTAATTTTGGCCAGTTTACTGAGACTTTTGTCTTTAAAAATCGGCCCAACCATCTGATCCTAGAGCGGATTGAGACAGTTCTCTCCGATGCGGGCAGGGACGACCTGGTGCTTATCTATTTTTCAGGACACGGGAAGATTCCTTCAGGACAACTCTTTCTTGCCACAGCAAATACCAAACTGAAAGCTATCGGCTCCACCTCCATTCCTGTTGCGACGCTCAAATCCTTTTTTGATGCATCCAGCACGAGGAAAAAAGTGCTTATTCTGGATTGCTGCTTCAGCGGTGCGGTAGGCGAGGTTTTTGCCAGAGGCGGGGTGGATGATCACTTGCAGCTGATGTCCAGAGGACAGGGTACCTTTATCATGACCGCTTCCACCGGTATTGAGGTTGCGGTGGAAAAAGAGGGGGATCAGAACGGGCTGTTCACCAAGCATCTTGTTCAGGGCATCCGTTCCGGCGAGGCGGATAAGAATGAGGATGGTTTTGTGGACATGCAGGAGCTGTATGAGTATGTCTATGAAAAGGTGCGGGAGGAAGGTGCTCAGGAGCCGATGAAGTGGGATCTTCATGCTAAGGTAAGTTAATTATTTCTTGCAGCGGCAGGGAGTCGGGAGTGGGACAGGCAAAGCAGGTTCATATTGATACTCGCAGAGCAGCCAAAGCTACTGTTTCGTCCGCACCGCAGCAAGGCGACATCATAATAGATGCACTCTCCGGTATTGAACTGGCCTACATTCCCGCTGGCTGCTTTATGCAGGAATCAGATGAATATGGATCTGAAAGGGAATATGATGGGTCTGAAAGGCCAATTCATGAAGTTTGCTTGAACGCCTTCTGGATGGGAAAGTTTCAGGTCACCCAAGAGCAATGGAAGCAGATCATGGGTCAGAATCCAGCAAAATTTCAAAAAGGGAATGATTATCCAGTGGAACTGGTTTCCTGGCATGATGTGCAGAATTTTTCCAAGAGGCTGAACATAAAATCAGGTAAAAACTATCGGTTACCCACTGAGGCAGAATGGGAGTACGCTTGCCGGGCCAATGGATCGAGCAAATATAGTGGCGACGATGACTTGGATGATGTGGGTTGGTATGATAAAAATAGTGGCGACAGTACTCATTCGGTGGGCAAAAAAAAAGCCAATGCCTTTAGCCTCTACGATATGAGTGGCAATGTCTGGGAATGGTGCAATGATTGGTACGGGACGGATTATTACGTCTCCAGTCCCAAAAATAATCCCGTCGGACCGGATTCTGGTATTCGCCGGGTTCTCCGGGGTGGCAGTTATTTTGATGACTCGTTGTACTGTCGCTCTGTTTATCGGGGTCGCCATCGACCGGAGGGGCGTGATGACTTTATCGGCTTCCGCTTGGTTCTGCCCTTCCAGTCAGCTGGAGGCTGATCCGCTTTTCCCGTGAGCAAAAGAGTGAACGGAACCGGGGTAGGGGCAGACCTCACGGCTTTCTCATAAAAATTTGGCCCACTTTTTGAATTTACAGTAAACCACATCGTTAGACTTGTTTACGCCGATGTGTTTTCAATAGTTTCCACCAGCTCATATCTCTCAACGCAAAGCTGGCACCTGTATCTCTTTTATATTTTTATCTTTTTTCTGAAAGCAATTATCGTGCCGTTTTTTATGAGAAAGCCGTGGGGGCAGACCTGTATTGCTCATTTTTTTAGTTCAGTAATTTACTTTGGCGAAAAATATCATGAATAAAAACCAATAACCAGCGATTTGCGCTGATTATCTCAACCCCCTTCAGGAGATTTACCATGAAAAAAATAGCTTGTTTGACAATGTTGGCAGTAATTATGATGGTGACAGGGGGACAGGCGGTCACCATTACCACCAGCTCAAAAACTGGAAACTATTTTAAAGTAGGACAGAAGCTGTCAGCTGCCATCGGCGGCAAGAACACCGTAATAAAAAGCAAGGGGTCTGTTGAAAACTTGGAATTCCTCATGGACGGTACTGCTCAGGTAGGCATTGTGCAAATGGATGCATATGCTTGGTACCTCAAAAAACACCCGAAAGCAGCAACTACCTTGGAAATTCTGGGTGAGTTGTATCAAGAGTGTGCTTATCTTGCTGTACAGTGCGACGGCAAAGTAAAAAATGAAGATGACCTCCAGTTTGTTAAAAATGCGACAATTGCTGTTGGCAAAAAAGGAACTGGATCCTCTGTGACCTGGGGCTACATGCTCCAGCTTGAGCCAAAGTACAAAAACGCTCAAGTTTCCTTTTCTGGCGGCACTCGTGCTTTGAGTAAACTGGCAGCAAAACAGCTTGATGCTGTTATGTGGGTTACAGCCCCTCGTATTGACGGAAAAATGGCTTCTACAGTCATGAAAAACAAAGGGCTATGTTTGGTTGGATTCAATGACAAAGACCTGAATGACAAGCTGCCAGCAACCGGGAAACC
>CBDTVG010000078.1:0-8114 GCA_965363745.1 uncultured Candidatus Electrothrix sp.
CACAGTTCTTGCGGAAAGTGTCAACTACTTTTGGGTGCATATGAAGCATGCCAATGATTCCTACGGATAGGCGTAAGTCTTAAGCAGATTTTTTATTGCGAAACGTCTTGTTAAATTGGGAAAAGCTGCATCACTGAGCTTGAAGAGCACTTTGACCAATCTATGACACAGATTAGTCAAATGCAGTGTGAAGATGCGGTCAGCAATTGCGATCTTTCCTCCTGCGGTTCAGTTGTTGACATTGGAGGCGGGGAGGGGCTGTTACTTGCACGAATTCTTCAGGCGCACCCCAAGTTGCAAGGGGTATGCTTGAACGGGATTCAGTGGCGGAACGGGCGAAAGAGTACCTCGCTTCAAAAGGTGTCGCCGAGCGAAGCGAAGGAGGCTCACAGAGCCCTGCACTCCGCATCCGACCGCTTTTTAGAAGAAAACGCCGTCAATAATCTTAAAAAATGGTATGCTAAGGATTATGATTTTCTTACTGTATGCCGGAATATTTTATCAGGAGAGTAAACCGGCGGCTGACAGAATATTCTATCAACACGCCTATTGAGCAACGGTACAAATTATGTTTAAAATAATTGATGTGGGACTCGGTCGCACAGGAACCATGTCTCTAAAACATGCCTTAGAGGAACTTGGTTTTAATAAATGCTATCATTTTAGCAATATACATGAACACCTCGAACACCTTGACCTCTGGCAAGCTGTCAGCAGAGGGGAGGAGGTTGATTGGGAAAAATCCTTTCAAGGGTATCAGGCGAGCGTTTATTGGTCGCCGTGCTATGATTATGTTCGTTTTTTAGATCAGCATCCTGAGACAAAAGTGATATTGACTGTTCGGGACCCTGAAAAATGGTATAAAAGTACGTATGATACCATTTATAAATATAACCGTCTGACCTTAAATAGAAAAATTTTACTGCTTTTGTTGGCCCCTTTCAAGCCGGAGCTGAAACAACTGTACGCAGTATGGAAATTTCAAGATCAGATGCTCTGGGAAAAAACCTTTAACGGCAAGTTTCACGATAAACAGCATGCCATTGAAGTTTTTACCCGACATATTGATGAGGTCAAAAGCAAAGTTCCGGCAGAGCGTCTGCTCGTGTACAAGATACAGGAGGGTTGGGAACCGCTTTGCTCCTTTTTTAATCTTTCTATGCCTGAGACCCCTTTTCCCCGTGTGAACGATTCAGGTTCTTTTATAGCGTGGAGGAAACGGCTTTTCATCGGGAAGACTGGATAATTTGGTACCACCCCTCTGAATTATCAGAGGATATATGTTAATTCCGTATAAGGAGAATAATTATGGCTGATGTGACAACAGTGGCGGTATCTACTACCAAATCAGGTGCCACGATACTGACAGCGGCAAAAGCGGCTGTGTTTACACCTACATTCGCTCTGGCGGCTCTGGGTGGTATTATTGTCTTTGAGTGGTGGAAAGGCGCCAAAGATGCAAAAAAGTTTAAGGTGAACGAGCAGGCAGCATCCTGAATTCTGAATAAAAAAATAGAAAAAGGAATAATATAATGACGGAAAATGTTCAAAACGATGAAGTTGCAGAAGTAGTCGAGGACGTAAATCAGGAAGATCTGAGCGACAGGGTTGTCAGGAATCATATGATTACCTCTATGGCTGTGGGACTTGTGCCGGTTCCGCTGCTGGATTTAGTCGGAATAACAGGTGTTCAGCTCAACATGCTGAGGAAGTTGGCAGCTGTCTATGAGGTGCCTTTTCTTGATCATAGGGTAAAAACCATTTTGGCTTCTCTGATCGGAGGCGGTTCCTCGTTACCTATCGCTGCCACCTTGTTCAGTTTAGTTAAGGCAGTTCCGATTGTGGGCACTTCAATCGGCGCAGTGAGTATGCCTATTACAGCCGGTGCGACCACCTATGCTGTCGGCAAAGTTTTTCAGCAACATTTCGCATCGGGCGGTACATTTCTTACTTTTGATCCGAACAAGGTAAAAGAGTATTATGCCCGTATGTTCAAAAAAGGGAAAGAGGTCGCAGGCAGTGTCGATCCAGACACAGCTGAAGCCGCAAAGGCCGGGGCTAAAGCCTGATCCTGAGCGGAAGCGACTGCTGCCGATATATTAAGGGTGTTGAAAAGCATGCCTATAAATGCTTGAAATAGCGGCATTTTACGTAAAAAAGCTCTTGGTTGAATAATGACGAATAATCAACAAGTTACGCTGATTGTTTCAACACCCTTATATTGTCCGTTTTTTTGACAGCAAGGTTATTTTTTAATTCCGTCGCATTGCGGCGGAATTATTTTTTATTCTGTGTCCGCAGAATACACAGAGTGTGGTTGCCTTTGTTCCGAGACGGAATAATCCGTTATTTTTATAAACGATACAGTATACTTATATTATGCATCTTGTTGTTTTAGGAGCTGTGTATTTTTTGTTGAGTCTTCTTATGGGAATACTTGGAAAAAATAGAAAATTCGGCTTCTGGGGATATTTTTTTGGTTCCATCGTGTTGACTCCGATAATGGGGCTCTTGCTTGTGCTGGCATCTGATCCGCAAAAGCGCAAGTAAAATACTGTATGGTTTTTGAATACATTTCAACCAGGATAATCAGCCGGGAATTATTTTAATGAATACGATATATCAGAGACTTAAGAATTATCTCTCAGGCCTGGTTGTCTTACTTCTTGTTCTTTTGATTATAACGGTTGTCCTGTTCAACAGGATTATATTGTTTATTCAGCCCGGAGATGCTGGCGTGCTGTATAGGCCATTTTTTGAAGGAACAGTAACGACTAAGGTCTATCAAGAAGGAATTCAATTTCTCTGGCCTTGGGATACAATGTATATATATAATGCTAGGGTGCAGGAGTATCCTCATGAGTTTGATGTCTTGACGAAAAACGGTTTAAAGATTCACCTCAATCTGTCCATTCGTTATCGCCCTGAATACAAACTATTGGGAATGTTACATAAAGAGGTTGGAGAGGATTATGTTGATATTGTTGTCGTGCCGGAGATTGAAAATGTTTTGCGTGTGCTTATCGGTCAAATGAATGCCGAAGATGTTTATACTACGAAAAAATCGCTGATTGAAAAGGCGATAAGCGGTGCCATCGAGCAAATCGCACAACGTTATGTCAAGGTGGACAAAGTTATTATAAAAAGAATGAAATTGCCAGACAGTATCGAAGAATCAATACGTAAAAAAATTGAAGAAAAACATAAAGCGGATGCGTACGAATTTAAACTTATCAAAGAAAAACAAGAAAAAGAAAGAAAAAGGATAGAGGCTGAAGGTTTGGAAAGGTTTCGTAAAGCTCTCTCATCAGACGTGTTGCGCTATATGGGAATCCAAGCCACGCTTAAACTTGCCGCTTCGGAAAATGCAAAAATTGTTGTTATCGGAGGTAAAGACGGCGGGTTGCCCATTATAGGCAATATGCCGCTTGATTTTACCGAAAAGAAAACTGAGGAAGCGGCGGGAGACACTGTCTACGATTCGAAGGACAAGCTGCCGGAGACCGTGAAAACCGGGGAGGCTGAAAAGACTTATTTAGATGTGGAAACAACAGCAGCACCTCTCCTTGAATTGAAAGCCGCCGAAAACCAGAAGGTGCAGGCCTCGAAGGAAGGATTTGTTTTCCAATGAAAATAAAGAGACCTTGTAAAGGGCTTCTTTCGTCTGTTCATATGATGATACCTTGCGTTCGACAGATTATTATTTTTTCTATTCTGTTTTTGCTTGCCGCATGTGATTCCGCCACTCAAGCGGAAAAGTGGGATCAAAACCAGAGCAAAACTGGAGAGGATATCCTGATCGGTATTGTCGAAGACTCTTCCTCCTCCAATTTTTTTCTTGAAGGGGTCAACCTTGCTCTTGAAGAAATCAATCAACACGGAGGCGTGTTAGGAAGAAAGATCCAAACGGCGGTCTATGACGACAGGAAAGATTCGATCCGTGCGGAAAAAATTGCCAGAAAATTGGCGGCTGACACGGACGTTGTCGCAGTTATCGGACATGGTGCTTCCGCCACAGCCATCCCCGTTTCGATAATTTATGAAAACGCCGGGGTGTTATTTATTTCCTACGGGGCGAAATCTCCTGACCTGACCTTATACAGCGGTCAGTACACGTTCAGGAATATTCCCACACATAAAGAGTTCGGTGCCGCAATGGCGGAGATGGCGCATGACGTGTATGGCGATAAGGTAAAAAAGACGGTCATGTTTCATGAACGGAATCCCTCCCAGCGGAGTCTTGCTGATATCTTTAAAAAAAGAGCAGCTGAATTGGGGATCGAAATCGTCGCCACACGCTCATATTTCAATACGCAAAAAGATTTTAAAGAGATTATTGATCAATTGCGGAAGGAATACGAATTCGATTCCGTGGTGATTTGCGGCACTATGCCCACAGCGGCAAAATTGGTAAAGCAGCTAAGAGACATGGGCGTAGAAGGGATTTTGATCGGCGGAGACGGGTTGGATTCCCCGAATCTCTTCTCTGTCGCCGGAAAAGCCAGTGAGGATGTGATCGTGCCCACGGTGTTTAATCCTGTTTATCCCGATAAAATGACGTTTGACTTTGTCAAGGCGTTTAAACGGAAATACGAACTTCCGCCGGATACATGGGCTGCGCAGGGGTATGACGCTGTGCAGCTTTTTGCCCATGCCGCCGAAGAAAGCGGAACTGTCTCGCCTGAAGTCGTCAGTTCCAACCTCCGTTTTTTAAAAAAATGGAAAGGGGTCACCGGTTCGTACGCCTTGCTGCCGACAGGTGATATTACGGATAAAGACATTTATTTCAAAAAAATGCAGAATGGGGACTTCGTTTTTCTGGAACAGCAGCAGGAATATAAATCAACCCTCTTTACTTATGTAGAAGATTACACATTGCGCCTGCCCCTGCGACGACCTGTAACTACTCTGGATCCAAGCTTTGTCAACAACAGCAGCAGTGATATTGAACTCTGCGAACAGCTGTTTCTCGGACTGACCGGTATTGATCCGAAAACGAATGAACCTGTTCCAGAACTGGCTGCAGAGTGGATTCATTATGAAGATAGTGATAACATTTATATCTTCATAATGCGGCAGGATGTCATTTGGACGAACGGAGAACCGGTGACCGCCCATGATGTGGTTCATGCTATTCAGCGTAATTTGAAGCCGGGTTCTCAATCTCCCAATGCTGAGGATCTATATATCCTCAAAGATGCGAAAGCTCTTCATCAAGGCACAATGACTGACTTTTCGAAGCTTGGGGTTTATGCCGCTGATGATTTCATTTTGGTTTTTCAGCTTGAACACCCTGCTGATTATTTTCCGACGCTTGTCAGCCTGCCCGCCTATCGTCCAGTGCCGAAATCAGTTGTTAAGCAATATGGCAGGCAGTGGACAGATACTGATAAGATAGTCACGAATGGTCCGTATCAGCTGATTTCACGAGATAACGATAAAGGAGTCTTTTTGAAAAAAAACGCCCAGTATTTTGATGCGGACAATGTCTCTGTTCCGGAAGTGCGTTATTTTGTTATTACGAAAGATTCCGTCGGGCTGGCAATGTATGAAAATAATGAGCTCGACATTCTTGGGGGTAATTATTTGCGCCTTTCGCCGAGTGTCATATCCGGCATCAGGAGCGGACCTTTGCGCAGTGAGTATCATGAAAAGCCGAGCACCTGCACCTATGCTTACCTGTTTAATACCGTATCGTCTCCGCTTGACAGCCTTTTTGTCCGCAAAGCCATTGCAGCGGCCATTGATCGTCAGATATTGATTTCCGCCGCCAACAATAGTCTTGGTGAGCCTGCGTATTTTTCCACTAGGTCAGCTTTGTTACAATCAGTTGACTCCGAAGAAGAGAAAGAAAAAACGAAAATGTCCTTTGATTCTGTTCAGGCGAAGAAGTGGCTTGCCGAGGCGGGTTATTCAGCCGGGAAGAATTTTCCGGAAATAAGCATATTGGCGGGACAGTCAAAATTTAATAACAGAATAGCGATCAGTGTGCAGGAATTTCTGCGTTATTATTTAAATATAAAGGTGAAAATTTTAAGCGGGGAGGAGCAGGATACGCCGCATATTTTTATCAGCATGATTTGTGCCGACTATCCTGATGTCGGCAGCGGTTTGCGTTTTTTCGCCTCATCAGACTTTCAGAAAAAAACCGGCTGGGATAATTCCAAGGTGACCGACCTGTTACGGAAAGCGGAATCCATCTCCGGGCTGAAGGAACGATTGGAGCTGTATAAACAGGCGGAAGAAATATTATGTGGAGACGATGTCGTGGTGCTTCCTCTTTTTTACGAAATACCTTCTTTTCTGGTCAAGACGAGAGTGAAAGGATGGAATTATGCGGCAATGGGCGGACAGCAGATTCATACGTGGTCTTTGGAGGAAGAGTGATTTGTCAGCATGTAAGTGGCTTAATCAAAGCACCTGCTGTTGACCGATGAAGATGTATGGACAAAAAAGATAAAAAAATTGTTGCCGAGCTTGACGGGATTATTCAGCAGCATGTCCTGAGTGCCGTTGGAGTGGGATTGCTTCCCGTTCCCGGCTTGGATTTTGCCGGATTGATCGTGGTTCAGTCCAATATGATAAAAGAAATCGCCGGGGTTTACGAAGTGCCTTTTTTAAAGGATGCGGTTAAAAATATTCTGTCATCTCTGGTGGCTGCCAGTCTTTTCAGTAATGCCGTACCCTTTTTGGCGAGTATGGTCAAATTTATTCCGATAGTGGGGCAGGCGGTCGGAGGCATTACAATGTCTGTCGTATGCGGAGCGTCAACCTACGCCACAGGTAAGGTCTTTATCCGTCATTTTGAATCCGGCGGTAATCTTATGTCGTTTGATGTGGAAAAAATGAAGACCTATTATACAGAGATGCTGGAAGAAGGAAAGCGGGTTGCCAAGACAATGAAAGAGTAAGCAAGCAAAGAGGTCATGATGGAAAAATACGAGGAGGGAGTGATGGCTGAGTATAACAGAACGGAACGGTGTCGGCAGGAAAAATTGGCGGACAAAACGATCCGAAGGCATGTTTATATATCGCTGGGAATAGGTCTGGTGCCTCTTCCGTTTGTTGATTTTGCCGGAGTTGCGGGGACGCAGCTGAATCTGCTGAGAAAATTGTCAGAAATTTATAATATTCCCTTTTCCAAAGAAATGATCAAGAATATTCTTGGCGCATTGATCGGCGGTGCTTTTTCGGCGGCTGTGGCGCCGCGTCTCGCCTTCAGCATATTCAAGATCGTGCCGGGTCCCGGGCAGACCTTGGCAGTCGCCGGTGCGGCTGGGGTTTCTGGGGCATCCACCTATGCCATCGGCAAGGTGTTTGATCGCCATTTCGCTGAAGGAGGAACTTTTCTGAGCTTTGATCCTGAGAAGGCGAAGGCGTTTTATGAAAAGATGTTTCAGGAAGGCAAGAAAGTGGTCGATGATCTGAAGCGCAAAAAAGACGGGACAGCCGAGGAAACTGAAAGCGGACAGGACTTGGCAGAGCCTAATGTTACCGACGAAGCGGAAGCTGGCGAGGAAGCGAAAGATGTTCAGCAGGACACGGCTGTGTCGTCCTCTGTGTCTTCGTCGGCATCGGTGATGGAAGAAGATAACAAGAAAGATCTTGCCGCTGAGATTGCGCAAGAAACTGAGGAGGAAAAAAAACCACCGCCTCAACTTGGAACAGGAGAAAGACTACAGGAAATCGTAAGGACTTGAACAGTCAAGAGGAACAGGACAAAAAGACTGCTGGGTGAAATGATCAGGCGAACAGAGCGGGCCGAACTGGAAACAGCCAGAGCGCTGTTGGAGAAGGAGGGTGTCGCGGTCAAGCTGGTATCTTTGGCGATATCGCTGAACAGACTGTGCGCCTGCTTCCCCGTGTCTGGCGAAAACGCATCAAGGAGGACTGTATTGTCGGGCTGGAAAAATCATGGGAATTATCGATGATCACCATGACCGGCTCGGATATTCCGCCTGAACCGGAGGCCCGTCATCGCTGGAATGTAATTTGGTACGGTGCGCTCGGCTGGCCGGGAATTGTAACCCTGTTTGCTGAATTTCCGATGACCGCTGTTCTTAGGAATGAGAATTTAATAACTGCTCCATTTGTCTAACCGGGCAACACACGGT
>CBDTVG010000079.1:0-8094 GCA_965363745.1 uncultured Candidatus Electrothrix sp.
ATTTGAATCACGATGAATTAATGGAATTGAAAGAACTGCTGATTTGTCATTTTAGCCAAGTGAACAGAACGTTGCTTCGACATGTAAGAAAACATTACCCGAATCGAGTTTTATGAGGATATTTTAACAATGAATTCAATATCAAAAACAGCAATATTATTTACCCTGTTGCTGGTGACAGTAATCGCTTCTTCGCATATCTCCACCAAAATTTGGGGAGGAAAACCAGAAAAATTACCTGATGATATTGAGCTTTTCATCAACCCTGATATGTCAATAAGGGAATTCGGAGCTAAAAACAATCTTCCCAATCCTGTACTGAAAGAAGTTTTTCATTTAAAGGGAAAAGAGGATCTCCAGAAAAAAATTTCCGAAATGGAGATTGCACCCGCTGACATCCAGATTCAAATAAAAAAAGCGGTTGCTCTTGAATCAGAGGATCAATCCAAAAATTGGATAAAAATTCCCGTAAAATTTGGCCTTTGGTTTGCCTTTCTCGGCCTTTGCTTTTATCTCATCCGAAAATCCAAAATAACACCCGGCGTAAGAAAAATATTGTATCTTTCCGCAGTGGTTATTTTTGGTGTTGTGCTTGGCGCAGATCCCGGCGCAATGGGAACGGTAAAAGATGCCATAGTCCTTTATGGTGCCCAAGGAGTCATTTTTAAGCCGCGACTCATCGCCATGACTGTTTTTCTTGTCCTCGTTTTACTTGCCAATAAATTTATTTGCGGTTGGGGATGTCAGCTCGGAACCTTGCAGGATTTGATTTTTCGGCTGAATCGTAATAAAAAAGACACTAAAGGAATATTGCCTCAGTTCAAACCGCCTTTTTATCTTACCAACTTCATCCGAATCGCTTTTTTTGCTGTGTTTACCTTTGTCGCATTATCTTAGGCCGTTGATATAGTAGATCCTGTTGATCCTTTTAAAATATTTAAACCAGCCATGATTAAGCCCTTCGGCTGGCTGTTCATAGGCGGCATTCTTCTTGCGAGCCTCTTTGTTTACAGACCCTGGTGTCAATTATTTTGCCCATTCGGTTTAGTTGGTTGGATAGTTGAAAAAATGAGTCTATTTAAAGTGACTGTGAATTACGACACCTGCACCGCCTGCGAAGCTTGCGCAAAGATATGTCCGTCAACAGCAATGGAAGCGATTTTAAAAAGGGAAAAAATTATTCCTGATTGTTTTTCCTGCGGCTCCTGCATAGGTGCCTGTCCGACCAACTCAATCAGCTTCCAAGCAGGCAAGCGAAGGAAACCGCCTGAAGGGAAATTTAAGAGCTGAGTAACCTGTTCACTAATTCAGTGTCCTCAGTGAAACAAAAAGCAGGAGCGGAATAATGCCATACGGTAAGTTTGAGTCAATTGCAGAGGTCGCTCGAAAATTCGACATTGAAGTCAGCGGCAACAGGTCTTTTGTTGAGAGGTTACACATTGAAATTCCTGGTTATGATCTCAAAAGGATTGAGAAAAAACTGACTGATGATCTGAGCTTCATCAATGAGACGACAATTTGCGAAAGAATAATCAGTCCAATTTTAGAGCTGGTATCAGAGCATTATGAACTACTTAAAGTTTGGTCACATGTACCCTACAACGTGGATCAGAAAAAGGGGCTGGTCGGTGAGCCGGATTATCTGATTGCACCGAAAACAAAATACGGCGATATGGGAGTTCCGCCTCTCTGTATCGTTGAAGCAAAGAAAGATAATCTTGAAGAAGGTTGGACACAGGCCCTGGCGGAAATGGTTGCCGCTTCCATTCAGGGAAGGGAAACTTGCTATGGCATTGTGACAACTGGTAATACCTGGGTATTCGGCAAACTGGAAAAGCAAGTATTCATCAGAGATCCGAAGAAATTTTCAGCGACGGTCAATCTACGGGAAATATTTGATGTCCTGAATTGGATGTTTTATCGTGCGGAATTTCTTCTTAAAGAAGAATAAAATTTTTCTATTTAATAAAACAAACAGGAGGATATGTCATGAAGAAAAAAATAGTAATTGCGTGCGGTCTGTTCGCTCTGCTGGCTTCAACCCCAGCGACAGCCCAAGATCTCGGCGTGGATGAAATCGTGCAAAAGGCCAATCTGGCCGCCTATTACGCCGCTGATGACGGCAAGGCCAAGGTCAACATGACCATCAAGGACAGCCAGGGACGTGAGCGGAAACGGGAGTTTGTTATTTTGCGTAAAGACAAAGAAGACGGCGGGGCGCAGCTCTTCTTTGTCTACTTCAAAAAGCCCGGCGATGTCAGCAAAATGGTTTTTATGGTGCATAAAAATGTGACCAGAGACGATGACCGCTGGATGTATCTGCCCGCCTTAGATCTGGTTAAGCGGATTGCGGCCTCGGATAAACGAACCTCCTTTGTGGGCAGTAATTTCATGTACGAGGATGTTTCCGGCAGGAGTCTGACTGAGGACAGCCGTACCTTGGTTAAAAGCGATGCGACCCGTTATGTGATTAAGAACACCCCTAAAAAACCGGCAGATGTTGAGTTTTCCTCTTATACTGTGGAAATCGACAAAAAGACCTTTCTACCGATTAAGGCTGTCTATTTGGACAAGAACGGCAAAAAATATCGCATTGTCGAAGCATTGAAAACAAAGGTGATCGACGGCTTTCCCACTGTCACCGAATCCAAGGTCACGGATCTGGCCGCAGGCAGTTCCACGGTCTCTAAATTTAGCAACATTAAATACAATGTGGGACTCAAAGATAAAATTTTTACTGAGCGTTCTCTGCGCCGTCCGCCCCGTGAAGCGAAGAGATAGGAGGAGCTATGCAAAAAAAAATCTACAGTGCCCTTGCGCTGTCCGTTTTTCTCGGTTGCACCTTTCAGTCCGATGCGGTTTTGGCCGAGGCTGATGAAGAGGAGCTGTCTGTTATTGAGTCCGTTGTGGAAAAGCTCGACGAAGAGTACGGCATCGAACTGCTCGGTTTCGCCGAAACCCGCTGGGGGGCACGCGTAGTTGACGATGCGAACGAAGATTCCCTCAGCATCGGTGAAGCCCGTGTCCAGTTGCGTCTGAGTCGTGATTTTGATGATTTTTCCGTACAGTTTAAGGGGGATCTGCTGGCGGATGCGGTCACAGAGGAATTTGAGGCTGATATCCGCAACCTGAGCCTGTCATTCACGCCCACCGACAACATTGATGTCAAGTTGGGCCGCATGGTCTCCACTTGGGGAACCGGTGATCTTGTTTTTATTAACGATATGTTTCCCAAGGACTGGCAGTCTTTTTTCAATGGTCGGGATGACGAGTACCTAAAACAGGCCTCGAATGCGATTCGCACAGGACTTTTTCTTGGTGATTATACCGTTGATATGGTGTACACCCCGCGTTTCCAGGGATCTGAGTATGTCAGCGGCGAGCGGCTTTCGTATTATAATCCAGGTGTTGGTCAGATTGTCGGCCAAAATATGATAATGGAGGATGATGCGCCGGATGAGTATTTTCAGGATAATGAGGCCGCCGTGCGTCTGTCCAAACGCTTCGGCGGGGTGGAAGCGGCCCTGTACGGGTATATGGGCTTCTGGCAGGAGCCGGAAGGCATGGATGCGACCACGGGCAAGGCTATTTATCCTCAGCTCAATGTCTGGGGTGCTTCGGCTCGTTCGCCCATGCTCGGAGGCATCGGCAATGTGGAGATCGGTTATTATGATTCCCGTGATAACGATGACGGCCTGAATCCGTATATTCGCCCCTCAGAATACCGTTTTTTGGTTGGCTTTGAACGGGAACTCGCCCATGAACTCACCGGCAGCTTTCAGTATTATCTGGAGGTTATTGACGAGTACGATAATTACGAACAGACAGTCGCGCCGGGCATGGAGGCCAGAGAGGAGTATCGCCAGATGTTAACCATGCGCCTGACCAAGTTGCTCATGCAACAGACTTTGACCCTGTCGCTCTTCGCCTATTATTCGCCCACGGATAATGACGGCTATATACGACCTAAGTTTAAGTATAAGGTAACCGATAACTGGTTGGTGGACGGTGGTTTTAACCTGTTTTTCGGCGAAGATGAGCACACGTTTTGGGGCAGGTTTCAGGATAACAGCAACGCCTTTGTCGGTTTGCGCTACAGTTTTTAACGAAGTTTCAGCAGCCGGGAAATTTTCCCGTATCTGCGCAATAAATAATACGGAGATTTATCATGATTGTTATCGATTGGGTTCACAGTATTGCCGGTTTTTTCATTATTGTCGGTTTGGCTTTGGGCTTTGACTGTAGCGGCAACTCGATTTTTGTTCACCATTATTTTCTTTTCCTGCCCCTTGTTGTCGGCCTGAACCTGTTTCAGTTCGGGTTCAGCAAGTTTTGTCCGCTGGGTATCATTTTGAAAAAATTAGGTGTGCCGCAAACCAGAGAGGGCGGGAAAAGTTGTTGTAGCGGTAAATAATTTCTGCCGGTGATCGTGTTTTTTTGACCGTACGATCAAAGTGTGCTGAGAGCGACTCCGCACGGGGAAGCTCTCAGCACCTCTGAGTCTTATGTTAGCTTATTTGTTCATCCATCTCTGCGGCTGCCAAAGCCTTTCGTTTATTCACCTCTTTTTCACCCCGCCCCTGTTCTTCATCCAGCAGTTCTTTCATATCCATAGCATTATCAAACTCATTGATCTCCCGTTCCTTGAGCAATAGATCTTTCAGAGCGAAAACTTGCAAGCGGCAGGATTGACTGAAAAGACGGTTGGCCATGAGCAGCGAGGATATCTCTATTTCTTTGATACCCTTATTTGCCGCCAGTTTCATGACTGTCTGGACAAATTGGGTATCCTGCTGCTCAATATGAATTACCGTGCGGAGCAGGGTTCGGTACTGTTCCTGGGGATCCTTCATTTCTAAAAAACTGTTGATGCTGTGATACAGTCCAATAAGACGACGGCGGAATATCCTGTACTGCCGGTTCAGATGCTCATTTTCCGAACTGTCGAACTCGTCCATATCGTTCCTGAGTCCCTTGCTATTTTTTATAGAATTCATGATGTTGCGGGAGGCGTAGATCATCCGTTCCAGCTCTCTGGCCTCATCTTCCTCAAGCTCGGCGGTCAGGAGTTTGGCGTAAAAGCCTATGATCTCTCCGTGCATGAGCTTAACGTGATTATAAAAATCAGGCAGGGTGTTACGTCGACGACCAAGAGTCTTTTCAAAGGGCAGAGGGTGATCAAAGACCAATTTTTCATCAATACCGAAAATTTTTAAGATATAAAGCTGGCATTCTTCAAAAAGATGCAGTGTTTCCTTGCGCAGGGAGTCAGTGGCTACATCAGGGACTTCCGTGGACGTATTGTTAAGATACACCGTGAGCGTTTCCTTGTGTTCTGGAATAACTCGAAGAAGAAAACGGGACAACAGTCCGATAAAAGGAAGGAAAACGATAACGCCGATTATATTGAAGAGAGTGTGAAAAAGGGCCAGTCCCATAACTGCGTTTGTGGTTGTGTCGAAAAATAGGCCCACCACTTGGGAGAGAGGCGCCAAGGCGGCAAAGGCGATAAGGCCGGTGACTATGTTGAAGATCAGATGACTGATGCTCACTCGTTTTTTGACCTGGATGCCGCCGATGGAGCCGAGAAGAACAGTAATTGTCGTGCCGATATTGGCACCGATCACCATAGCTGCCGCAATCTCGAAATTGATCAGGCCGCCGTTGAGGCCCGTGAGGATGATCGCAATGGAGGCAGCACTTGCCTGCATCAAGGCGGTCATGAGGATGCCGAACAGCAGGTACAGCCACGGGCCGTAGCCTGCGAGAACTGCAAGATCAACTTGATTGGCGTAAGCCTCCACACTGCTCTTCATAAAATTAAGACCGAGAAGCAGGAAACCGAAGCCGATCAGCAGACGGCTTAACTGGAAAAGTTTTGAAGACCGGTTGATAACCATAGAGATGAGACCGGCGCAGGCAAGCAGAGGAAAGGCCAAACTCTCGATTTTAATTTTGAAACCGAAGGCGGCCACGATCCAGGCGGTCAAGGTTGTGCCGATATTGGCACCCATCATTACGCCGATTCCGTTTTCCATACTCATCACCCCGGCTCCGACAAAGGCTAGCACCATGAGCGACACCGCCGAGCTAGACTGGAGGATCGCAGTGATAAAGGCACCGCTACCGACGGAACGCAGGCGACCGTTGGTATATAATCTGATCATCTGGCGGAATGCCTTACCGGACAGAACCTTGACAGCATCTTCAAGAAGAAACATGCCGTAGAGGAAGATGGCCAAACCGGCCGCTAATTTCCAAATATCCATAATAAGAAGTAACCCTGAAGAAGTGATTGATTGAATCGGTTGAATTGATTGCATTGGTTGAGTGAGGTTGCGGACGAATTGAAAAAATCCGAAACTATGACCAGCTTATAGAACAGACGGAATATTTTCAAGCGTTTTGAGGCGGGTACGAACGATTGTTGTACTTTTTCGCTCTTGCCGAAGATCCTGTTGAGAATGTATATTCGTTCATTGAGGATTTGCGCTATAAACTGGGGCATGATATATTGAGCGAATAATCTTCATAAGATAGGGCTGGAGGAAAGGCTGTTGAGTACAATATAAATCCATATAAAATTATAAATTATGACCAAACAACGAGTTCATAAATTACAGGCATCTCTGCGGCGGCGCAAACTTGATGCCGTCTTGATCACCCAGCCGGAAAATCGGCGTTATTTAAGCGGTTATACCGCCGCTGATCATGGCATTCAAGAAAGTGCTGGTGTTTTGTTGATTCCAAAAAAAGGTCGTCCCTGGCTGTTGACCGACTCTCGCTTTGAGTTGCAAGCGAAAGAAGAAGCAAAAAAGTTTACAATAGCATTGTATGAAAAGGGATTGTTCGCCCTGCTCAAAAAGAAACTACCGGCCTTGGACGTACGACGGCTCGGTTTTGAGAGCCATTATTTTCTGCATGCTTCCGTCCAGGAAATGGAAAAAACAGCGGCAAAAGTCAAGGTGGAACTAGTGCCCTTCACCGGTTTGGTTGAGCGGATGCGGATGATCAAGACAGAAGAAGAAATTCAGCTTGTGAAAAAATCCGTCTTACTGAATGAGCGGGTTTTTCAGTCGACTTACAAAACTGTTAAGCCGGGCATGAGCGAGATTGAAATCGCCTCGGCCTTGGAAATAACCATGCGGGAGCTTGGTGCGGAAAAACCGAGCTTTGAGACTATCGTCGCCTTTGGCACCAATGCGGCCAGACCCCATGCCGTGCCCACTGATCGAGTTGTGCAAAATGGTGAAATTGTTCTTATCGACATGGGGCTTGTCCTCCAAGGCTATTGTTCTGATATGACTCGTACCTTTGTTGTGGGTAAACCGGATAAGAAATTTTTAGAGCGTTTGCGGGTGGTTCGCAGGGCCCAGCTGGCTGGAATCAAAGCAATCCGAGCCGGTGTTGTCTGTCGGGACGTTGATCAGGCCGCCCGGCAGGTGATAGTTGATGCGGGATACGGTGATTTTTTTGGGCACAGCTTAGGGCATGGGGTTGGGCTGGCCGTTCATGAGGCTCCGGGACTGGGTCCGCGTGGTAAAAAGAAATTGCGGGCCGGGATGATCGTCACTGTTGAGCCGGGAATTTACCTGCCCGAATGGGGCGGTATCCGTCTGGAAAATATGGTTGTAGTCCGGGATTCAGGCCATGAGGTCTTGAATGAGGATACCACGGGGTTGGATCTTTGAGTTGTTTTAGCCTATTGCTGATGTCGCCGCTGACGGTTATTTGATAAAACGAGATAACTTTGATAATCGTTATCATTTTTATTTTTTCGGTGATATAATAATTATGGAGGAGTATTACATCGCCTTAAAATATGAAGTGGATAATGATAAAAAGGGCTCTCATGAAGATTATACTCTCCGGTTTAATTGTTTTTTTCTCGCTGTGGATTGAACATGCGTATATAAAATCGACATTACATTTTTTGCCGCCTGACTCCTCCCGAAAATTGCCTGCGCCAGAGCTGGACACAGGTAATGAGATACGGATGGAAGCGGAGGCGAAGAAAGAAAATATAGTCAGCGAAGTGGTTCATGCGATTTTTGCTATGATTTCTGAAGTACATGCTGAAACGGAAGCCGAAGC
>CBDTVG010000080.1:0-7932 GCA_965363745.1 uncultured Candidatus Electrothrix sp.
AGTTTGGAGTCCAGCATCAAACGGCTTGACACATTATATTAAAGCCTCACCCGTACGGGAGATAGCCAAGACTCTTGGATATGCTTTGTATTACGACAGCTCGTTTGAGTATGATACAGAACTGTATTCGATGATTAAGCAGATTTATGAGGTTTTATTCAAAGGATCGCACTCTGCTCCTTTCAGAAGAAATATACAAATGAAATGCAAAATAAATGATAATCTTGTAGACGCATTGATTTGCTGCAAAGAAGGGAAAGAAGTTCTTGCAATTAGGCATGAACAAATAGAGCATGAAAAAATAACTTTATTTGATCAGCAGATAACTCTACCAAAATTCTCTCATACTTTCACCTTCGTTGAACCAAAAATAGTAAATAGTGATTATGAAAGCATGAAAGTTGGTGATTTGGTAGACATAGAATTAATACCAACCGCTGACTGCAATTACATAGTTGAAAAATTATCAGACCCAAGGAGAAATTAATGGCAGCTTCACAGGACAAGCAGGCAGAAGGAAGGTTAAAGAGCGTTGACAACGCCATGACCCAGATTCATAGACAATTCGGCAAAGGCTCCATCATGCGCCTGGGCTCCTATGAAGGACAGAATATCCCGGTCATCTCCACAGGTACCCTTGGTATTGATATCGCCCTTGGCGTGGGCGGCCTGCCCAGAGGCCGGGTAACTGAGATCTATGGTCCGGAATCATCGGGTAAAACCACATTGGCGTTGCATGTTATCGCCGAGGCCCAACGAGCCGGAGGCAATGCCGCTTTTATTGACGCTGAACATGCGCTGGACACCACCTATGCTGAACAACTGGGGGTGGATGTTGAGAACCTGTTGGTCTCTCAGCCTGATTTTGGCGAGCAGGCTCTTGAGATAACTGAAATATTAATGCGGAGCGGCGGCTTAGATGTCATTGTTATTGACTCTGTGGCGGCCTTGGTGCCTAGGGCGGAGATTGACGGTAATGTGGGGGATCAGCATGTCGGGTTACAGGCTCGGCTTATGTCCCACGCCATGCGTAAATTCACCGGTGTTCTGCAACGAACCAACACCGTGCTGATTTTTATCAATCAGATCAGGATAAAAATTGGGGTGATGTTCGGCAGCCCGGAGACAACCACCGGTGGTAACGCCTTGAAATTTTATAGCTCCATTCGCCTTGATATCCGCCGTATGACCCAAATTAAGGATGGTCAGGAGGTTATTGGTAATCGTACCAAGGTTAAGGTGGTCAAGAACAAGGTGGCTCCTCCGTTTAAACTTGCTGAATTTGATATAATTTATGGCGAGGGTATTTCTAAAACCGGTGACCTGCTGGATCTTGGGGTGGAGAAGGAGATTATTGATAAGAGCGGGGCTTGGTATTCGTATAACGATGAGCGTATCGGCCAAGGGCGGGAAAATGCCAAGGCATTTCTCAAGGAGCATCCTGATATGCTGATGGAAATTGACCAGAAGGTGCGCCTGGGCTATGGCCTGCCACTGGCGGATGAGGCAGCTGAACCGGCAGCGAAAAAAGAGCCCGCCAAAATGGAAAAAAAGGTAGAAAAAGCAAAACAAGAGTAAATCGTAACCGGTTTGATTGAAAATAGGGGAACGGAACTAGCTGAGATATGGAAATTATTCTTATAGCCGCCATGACAGCTGACCGGGTTATCGGTCGTGATAACAGCATTCCTTGGGCTATTCCGGGTGAGCAAACCCGCTTCAAAGAGGTCACCATGGGGCACAGCCTGATTATGGGTCGGAGAACTTGGCAGTCCATCGGGCATCCCCTGCCGGGACGACGCAATATTGTGCTCACCGGGAATAATGCTTTTCAGGCTCCGAGTTGTGAGGTTGTCCATTCCTTGCAAGAAGGAATCGTTGCCGCTGCCGCCGGAGAATCTGAAAAAATTTTTGTTATCGGCGGCGCGCAGGTGTACATGCTTGCCTTGGAACAGGCTGACACCTTGATCCTTACCCGGATTGAACAGAAGATTGAAGGAGACACCTTTTTTCCAGAATTCTCCTGCCCGCCCTTTGAGCTGGTTCGGACAGAAGAAATCAGGGAACCGGTTCGCTACAGCATTCTGACCTATCGGCGACAAGGTAAAAACTGTGCCGACTGAGCAGGTCAGCTGTCTTGCTATTTTTGTCGCACCAAGCGAAAACCGAGAGAATCGCTACGGTAGTACGGGGCGTTCACACCGCGAAAGGCGGAACGCAGGTTTTTAATTGAGCCATACCAGCTTCCTCCGCGAAAGCAACGAACTCGGCCCTTGTTCGGGCCTTGTGGATCAACCAAGGGGCTGATGTGGTAGTAATCCGCCTGATACCAGTCATTCACCCATTCCCAGACATTACCGGCCATGTCATATAATCCCCAAGCATTGGCTTTTTTGTGTTTGATCGGATGGGAAAAATCCTCTTTTCTCTTGTATTTTCCCACAGAGAACCACTTCTCTAAATCTGCGGAGTCCATATTGAACCAAGCGTATTCAGGTGCAAGATCGGGTTCATCGCCCCAAAAATAGATGGAGGTGCTTCCGGCCCTGGCTGCATATTCCCATTCCGCCTCTGTGGGCAGGCGATACCGGTTGCCACCTTCTTTTTTGTTAAGCCAGCTAATAAATTTTTGGGTGTCCTCCCAAGAGACGTAGGTGACAGGGGCCCATTTGATATGGGCGTTGACCTCCTTAAATTTTTCAGTTTCAATTTTATCCCGTTCATCGTCTGTAAGGGATTTAAGAAATTGTTTAAATTGACATAAGGTAACCTCATGTTCGCCCATTTGAAATCCTTTACTGATTCGCACCTCATGTTGGGGAGATTCTTCCTCATGGGCATCTTTATCCAGCTCGACCTTGGTGGGGCAGGTCGGGCCTTTGGGGGGCAATCCCTGTTTTTCCAATGCGTGATCAGCTTCTTTATCGACTTTGCTGTAGATACAACTGCCCATGAAAAATTTTCCAGGTGAAATATTGTTAAATTTCATGCCGACGGAATTTATATAATCCGCAGCCTGTGCCGTCGGAATAAGTAAAAGCATTGAAAAAAGTAGAGAACCTGTGAGGATGAACATATTTTTCATAATATCTCCTTGTTGTAATTTTTTAGAGGCAGAAACAACTCGTCCGCACAACTTTACTTGTCTTTTTTACCTTGTCAATTAAATACATAGTTCTATTTTTTGCCGCCTTGTACCAATGCGGTCTTATTCATTCTATTGCAAAAAATGCGTTATGAAAATAACAATTATCGGTGCCGGGTCTATGGGATGCCTGTTTGGCGGCCTGCTTACGGAACAGGGCCTGGATGTTCAGTTGTTTGATGTCAGGGCGGACCAAGTCAGGGCCTTGAGCGAAAACGGGCTTGCGCTGTGCCGTAATGGTGTTGAAAGAGTGATCAAAGTGCGCGCCTCTACTGATCCTGCGGAAATCAGGGAAACTGATTTGGCTCTGATTTTTGTGAAACATACGCAGACCCGATCCGCCGCCCAAATCGCCGCTGGTTTATTAGGCAATGGTGGCTATGTTCTGACCTTGCAGAACGGAATGGGTAATGCCGAAATTATTACGAAAACAGTCGGAGCTGACAGGGTTCTTTGCGGCACCACCGAACAAGGGGCGATGCTGTTGGGTTTAGGAAAAATACAGCATTCCGGGGTTGGTGATACGGTTATCGGGATGTGGCGGCGGCAGGGACAACCGATTGCGGCGCAGGTGACGGATATGTTCTCAGCTGCCGGGATTGCAAGCAGAGACGTCGATGATATCGAACCAATCCTCTGGAATAAGCTGTTTGTCAATGTGGGCATCAATGCCGTGACCGCCTTGACGGGTATTCGTAACGGTCAACTGCTTGATCTGGAGACAACTAAGCGGTTGATGCGGGATGTAGTGCTGGAGGCTATCACTGTTGCCAAGGCTCTGTCCGTGCCGGTTGCCCTTGATGCGCTGAAAAATGTGGAGAGGGTTGCTGAGGCGACCGCCTCCAATCGCTCATCCATGGGCCAGGACGTTGATGCCCGCCGTCCTACGGAAATTGATGCAATTAACGGTTATATTGTTCACAGGGCTAAAGAATTGGGCCTTGATGTGCCGATAAACCAAACCCTAGTGCGTTTAGTGAAAACTTTGCAGGGCCATTATGCTGTACCTTGAACAGGAGAAGGTGATGGTCGCCGGTCTGTCATCCTCTGCGGACAGCCTCCAGCAGAGCCGAGGTTAGGGTGCTTAAATCCTGTCTGTCGATAATATACGGCGGCATTAAGTAGATAAGCCTGCCAAAGGGGCGGATCCAGACCCCTCGTTCAACAAAGAAATTTTGTAACACAGCCATGTCCACAGACTGTCGCATTTCAACCACACCGATAGCTCCGAGCACCCGCACATCAGCCACCTGATCTACATTGCGGGCGGGTTCCAGTTCCTGCCGAAGCTGCTGTTCAATAGCCTTCACCTTTTCTTGCCAACCGCTCTCCATGAGTAGTCTGATGGAGGCTGAGGCGACTGCGCAGGCCAACGGATTGCCCATAAAGGTGGGGCCGTGCATGAACATTCCGGGATAACCTTTTGAAATTGTTCGGGCTAGTTGCTCCGTACACAGAGTTGCGGCAAGGGTCAGGTAGCCTCCGGTCAGGGCCTTGCCAAGACAGAGGATGTCCGGGCTGATCCCGGCATGTTCTGCGGCGAACAGCTTGCCGGTACGACCAAAACCGGTGGCGATTTCATCAAAGATGAGCAGGACATCAAAGCGGTCGCAGAGTGTGCGCAGTTCCCGCAAATATTGGGGATGGTAAAACCACATTCCACCCGCACCTTGCACGACCGGTTCCAGAATGACAGCGGCGATTTCTTGGTGATGCGCGGCCAGCAACCCGGCCATGGTCGCAATATCTTCCTGCTTCCAATCAGCATCGGATTCGCTGAATCGGCACTCCGGGCGGGGGGCGAAAAACTGTTTTGGCAGGACACCGGAAAAAATGGTGTGCATCCCGGTGAGCGGATCACAGACCGACATGGCATGAAAGGTGTCGCCGTGATAGCCGCCCCGGATTGTGAGGAACTGCTGTTTTTTGGGTAATCCTCTGGCGTGTTGGTACTGGAGAGCCATTTTTAAGGCCACTTCCACTGACACCGATCCTGAATCGCAGAGGAAAACTTTCTCCAACCCCGCAGGGGTCAAATCAACCAGCAACCCGCATACATCCACAGCCGGATCATGGGTCAGGCCGCCGAACATGACATGAGCCATCTTGTCAGCCTGTTCACACAGGGCCGCATTGAGCTTCGGATGATTATAGCCATGCACAGCGGCCCACCAGGAGGACATGCCGTCAATCAGCTCACGGCCATCCTGGAGTTTGAGCCGTACACCGTCAGCTAATTCCACCTGATAGACGGGCAGGGGATCAATCATGGAGGTGTAGGGGTGCCAGATGTGCTGGCGGTCAAAGGCGGTGGCAGTGCCGGGATCTTGGAGGCCGGAGGTCATTGATCAACCAATAAAACTGCCTAATTTAATCAGCTGGGCATCCATGAGTTCCTTCTCCCGTGACCCGGAGATAACCACCCTCGGTTCCGGCACAAAATCAAGTTCCTTGCTGCCTCTTTTATAGGGAACCGAATTAAGGATAACCTTCATGGCGTTTATCCGGGCATCGTGTTTATTATTGGAGCGGATAATCGTCCAAGGTGCGACATTGGTATGTGTGCGTTTCAGCATTTCATATTTCTGGCGGGTGAAATCATCCCAGCGATCCTGAGCTTGGACATCAATTTCAGATAGCTTCCATTGGCGAAGCGGATCGGTCTTACGTCGATCAAAACGTCTAGCCTGCTCTTCTTTGGTGACGGAAAAGTAGAGCTTCACTATAACCGTTCCCTGACGCACCAGATCTTTTTCAAAACCGGTCACGCCGCGCATGAAATTATTATATTCCTCATTGGTGCAAAAACCGAAAACCGGCTCCACAACCGCCCGATTGTACCAACTGCGGTCAAAGAGAACCACCTCGCCGCCGTAAGGGAGTTCCGCTATGTATTTTTGAAAAAACCACTGGGATTTTTGGTGATCCGTCGGTTTGCCGAGAGCGACTATCCGGTAGTGCTTTTCGTTCATATAGCGGGTCACCCTCCGTATGGTGCCGCCTTTGCCCGCCGCATCCCTGCCTTCAAAGAGAATAATCATTCGCCGCTTGTTGTTTTCAAGATACTTTTGCATCCTGATCAATTCCGCTTGGTACGGCTTGAGCATCTCCTCCCGATAATAGCGTTTGATCGCCTTTTTTTGAAATTTGTTCAACGCTGGTGCTCCGTTGACGAGGATTTTGTGTTCTTTAATAAATTTTTTTAAGCGGACTTCCTCACCGTCAACAAGAATTGTTTTCGGATTGGATTCTTTTTGCCCGCTTTCTTTGGGGGACTTTTGAGGTTTTTCCTTCTTGCCCTCTTTCCCTCCACTCTTCTCCTCCTGTGGCTTATTGTTAGAACGAATCTCCTCTCTCTCTGCCTCTTCAGTTTGTTTTTCTTCTGAAATCAAAGTTTTGATTTCTTTCTGTTTGTCCAATTTCGGTTCCGTCATTGTTTACATCCTATGGCTGAAGTTCAGGAAAAAATATCAACGCCTTGTTTTTTTTAAATTTTCTTAGTCCTATTTTGTCGAGCCGATCCTAACGAACGGTGGTTGGGTCAAAACGACTGTTTAAGAAGAGACTTGGAAGAAATTATATCCGTTTTATCCTGCCGCTGTCAACGCATGAAAAAAACAGAGAGGTTGGCGGTATTCGGTAACGCATTGTTGTTCAGGTTCAGTCTAACAATCCCCGCACCCCGTTTTTTTTCTCTGTCACGCTTCGGTGCAGAACAATACTTCCACCTTGGACAACGGCTTTATTATACGAGTCAGCGTCAATGGGAGCTGACTTGGCAGAATGGCTACGCAGACGGGGGAAATGCAAATCGATAAACCCCTGTAACGCCCTGTCCTCGCTGACAACCAAAGCACTGACAGAATCGTGATACGTTTGCGGCACCATTGGCCTTATCTTTTTTGTCTGCTCGGCGAGCTTTTGGGAGAAGCCGTGGAGTAAGCCGAGATAGTAGCTGTTCTTCACCGTTATGGTGTTGCCGGTACTTCCTGTAAAGGCATGTCGGTTTGTACGCCACAGGCTGTCAAGCTGTTGTTCTAGGAAATGGTAGCAATGTTCGGCGACGGGAACATTGTCGGAACGTCCCAGCAATGTGACGGTTTTGTACGAGGTGTTGTTCTGTGCGTCATAGAGCGAGGAAAAGACGATCTTGACGAAAAAGTAATCCTGAAGGATGCCGCATATCGCCCGCCGCCAAGAGGGTACCTGTTTTTTTCCTGTATTGATCAGTCGATGCATACAGGCGGACGGATTTTCCACAGCCGCCATTTCCAAATTATGCCAGTTGAGGAGTTCCGTGGCCCGGCGCATGGCAAGGGCTGCCTCATGCTCATTGTCCGATCCGGCAAGGGAAAGCAGCTTTTCTATCCGTCCAATGATCTTTCTTCCCGCTGCTGTCTGTTGATCGGGAACAGGATCAGCTGCCACCTGCGGCAGATCTCCACTGGAGCGATTATATGGGCTGGGAACACCGAGCAGTTGGCAGGCCCGTTGGAAATCCTTACCGTGTCCGGCATTTTTCAGGTTGAAATACTCACTGCATAGCTGATGCGCCATCTCATGTTTGAGCACCATCAGTACCGTATCCCAAGGGTGCTGTGCAATGAGGTGACGGCTTATTCGGACAGTACGTTGTTCGGCCAGCCAGCAACCGAATTGCTGTTTCGCCTCTGATAACTCAAAGATCGGCGTTTTTAACTGGATGCGATACAGATAGCATATATTTTCAAACTCGCTCACCAGTTGTTTGAGCCATATTTGGTGCAGACTGTTGTTGATGATTGTGT
>CBDTVG010000081.1:0-7789 GCA_965363745.1 uncultured Candidatus Electrothrix sp.
TAAACATCAATAGTATTAAAAAAGAAGCAATAATGCAAGTTTTCATGAGTTCAGCTGTCGGTTTCATCCACCGCTTTGCATATTTGCCGCAGAGCTATGAACAATGGCGATAAACAACCCTGTATCGACCGAATAAATCTAAGTGATATAATTTTCTCCCGCTAACAGAAAAAAAATCGGGTATTTTTTACCCAGCTTAGCACTTGACAAAAAGAACGAATCGGATATTATATACATATAAGGTTTATTTTTGATGAACCAATACTCTTTTCGCTTTCTGTTTGGAAGCCGAGAGTTGATAATGCCACAGCCGTCGTGAGGCGGTGCCGGAAAGCCAAGGGTCTCTCTCAAGGAGACAGCCGGGTTACCTTCTTTTGCATCTGATCGGAGAGTGTCTCATGAAACCCAAAAAAGAGTCTTTTTTCAAAATTCTCTTTCCCCGGACAATACCGGTTACTTTCTTTTTTGTCGCCGTTTCATTTCTCCTTTCCTTTAAAAAAGTAATTTCGGCATCCCTGCCGGATAATACTGGACTCCAGCCTGTGGTTGTTATAACACAGAAGGCACCGGATACATTCAGTATAATCCGCATATCCACCCCGTACCGCCATAACACGAGCTTTCTATCGCTGTGTGCGATTGTGATTTTTTATCATACCAAAAAAATACAAAAAAAAGGTTTGAAGAAGGATCTTTTTTTATTTGTATCATGGAGGAAAAAAAATGGAAACGACTTGTGATTGGACGTATGATTACTGTGACGAATTAAAGAAGATTGATCCCCAGTATGAAAGATTTTGCAGGATTATGAGTGAATTGTCGTTGATTAGCGATAAGGAGGTCTTGCGAAGACTGAATACAGGTATGTGTCTTGAATGGCGTGAAGAGTATAATGTCGGTGTCAAAAAAATAGATGCACAGCATAAAAAGTTCCTGCGGATTATAAAAAAAATATCCGATCTGAATACCAAAACCGTCAAGCCCGCCAAGACGAACAGGTTGCTAGACGATTTATTAGATTACGCCCAGTTACATTTTCGGAGTGAAGAAAAGTTGATGGAGCGTTATTTTTATCCTAAAATTCATGATCATAAAAAAGAACATGAATTACTTATGGGTGAGCTGTACAGGCAGGTGTCAATGGTGAAAAAATCGAACAGTTCTGTCCCGAAGATGCTGTACTTTCTCACGCAATGGTTTATCAAGCATACTGTATACAGCGACAGGGAAGTTGGCTTGCATATTGTCAAACAGCGAAAAGCCTGCGCCTTCCAGTTTAATATGCAATTTTTTACACGGGACATTAGCAGTTTTTTTCCTGGTAAATTAGATGCCGTGGAGAATGGATCGGGATATCTTGCTTAACCCCTCCTCTTGAGGAGGTTGCGAATCCATTTTACGCACAAAATATTTAAAAAAAACAAAAATATGCACAAAACCGTAGACCACGTCACCCGACGTATCATTGAACGGAGCCAAAAAGGCCGAGCCACCTATTTAGAACAGATGGAACGAGCCGCAGGCAATAAAGAAAACGGCTCCTTCCGCAAAAAGTTGCCATGTAGCAATTTCGCCCATGACCTTGCTGGTTGCCCATCCTGCCGCGCCGCCCTGCTTGATGACGAAAAACCCAATATCGGCATCATTTCCGCTTATAACGACTTAGTTTCTGCCCATCAGCCCTTGGGCCGCTATCCCAATTTGATCAAGAAAGCCGTGGCCGAGGCGGGTGGAACCGTCCAGTTCGCCGGGGGTGTGCCCGCCATGTGCGACGGCATAACCCAGGGTGAGCCGGGTATGGATTTGAGCCTGATGAGCCGGGATGTGATCGCCATGTCTACGGTTATCGGCTTGTCTCATAATGTCTTTGACGGAGCTCTGTTGCTAGGAGTCTGCGACAAAATTATGCCCGGCCTGCTCATGGGTGGCCTGCAATACGGTCATCTGCCCATGATCCTGATTCCGGCTGGCCCTATGCGCTCAGGTATCAGCAATGGGGAAAAAAATCAAATAAGGGAACGTTTTGCCAAGGGTGAAGTTGGGCAAGAGGAATTGCTGGCCTCGGAGAGCAGGGCCTACCATAGCCCTGGCACCTGTACCTTTTACGGCACAGCCAACTCCAACCAACTCTTGGCGGAGATGCTGTGTGTACATTTGCCTGGAGCCTCTTTTGTTAACGCTGAAACCGAACTGCGGGATGGTCTGACGAAGGCCGCTGCCATCCGAATTACCAACATGACTCATCTCGGCAGTAACGACGATAATGATTATATCCCGTTGTCACAGGTGATCAGTGAAAAATCTGTGGTCAACGCCATGGTTGGCCTGCTAGCCACCGGCGGTTCCACCAACGAGACCATGCATCTGGTGGCCATTGCCAAGGCTGCGGGGATTCAGATTAACTGGGATGATTTCGCCGAGCTTTCCGAGGCGGTGCCCTTGATTGTCCGTATCTACCCTAACGGCTCAGGGGACATCAATTCGTTTCAACAGGCAGGCGGCATGGCCCTGCTAATTCGGGAGTTGCTTCAAGGCGAGATGCTGCATGAGGATGTGCAAACCGTGGTCGGCCCTGGCCTGAGTAGATATTTGGATCAACCTGTGTTGAAAAACGGGGAAGCGGCCTGGCAGGACGGGCCGAAAAAGAGCAACGACCCGGCAATTATTGCCAAACTTGCCAGCCCCTTTGCCCGTATCAGCGGGATCAAGTTGCTATCCGGCAACTTAGGGCGGGCAATCATGAAAATCTCCGCTCTGGTCGATGGCGAAGATACCCTCGTAGAGGCTCCGGCCATGGTTTTTGCCAGTCAGCAGGAAGTAGAGCAGGCTTTTAAGGCTGGGCAGCTCAACCGTGATTTAGTGGCGGTGGTTCGTTTCCAAGGGCCGAAGGCCAATGGTATGCCGGAGTTGCACAAGCTGATCACCTGGCTTTCCATTGCTATGGATCAGGGACACAAGGTCGGGCTGGTCACTGATGGACGGTTGTCTGGAGCTTCGGGCAAGGTGCCCTTTGCCATTCACTGTACCCCGGAGGCCTTGGCGGACGGTTTGCTGGCCAAGGTGGAGGACGGCGATATTATTCGTATAGATGCTCGCAACAACCAGCTGGAGTTAAAGGTGACAGCGGAAGTGCTGGATCAGCGCAAGGCGGCGAAACATGAACCTGATCTGCGTCATCATGCCCCAGGACACCAACTTTTCGCTCCGTTGCGCAACATGCTATCCGGGGCGGAAGAGGGTGCCAGTGTTCTTGGATGAGTTTTTTTTAGCACCCCTTTTTCAGTACCCAGAAAAAAAACAACAGGAACCGTAACTATGGTTGAAAAAAAACGTTCCATATCTGCCAAGGATATTCTTTCTGCCGGGCCAGTTATCCCTGTGATAGTCATAAAAAATATTGAGCATGCGGTACCGCTGGCACGGGCATTGATAGCAGGCGGAATCAAGGTACTCGAAGTCACCTTACGCAGTGAGGTGGCGATTGAAGCCATCTGCCGCATTAGTGTCGAGCTTCCTGATGCTCTGGTTGGAGCCGGGACAGTGCTTTCTGCGCAAGACCTGCAAGCAGTCACAGATGCAGGTGGTCTTTTTGCTATCAGTCCAGGTTTAACCCCGGCACTGCTTGCCGCTGCTGATCAGGCCGCAATCCCATTGATACCTGGGGTGTCCACCGCTTCAGAGTTGATGTTCGCTTTGGAAAAAGGACTTACAGAACTGAAATTTTTTCCTGCTGAGGCGGCAGGCGGGATTCAGATGCTCAAATCGTTCAACGGCCCTTTTCCTCAGATCACCTTCTGTCCGACTGGCGGAATTACACAAGAAAATTATAAAGAATATCTTGCTGTAGGCAATGTGGCCTGCGTCGGAGGTTCCTGGATCGTGCCGTCAGAGAGCATTGAGCGGGAAGATTGGGAGGCGATAATCCGACTTGCTGAAGAGGCTACAGCCGGAGCGGCGGATTGTATCAATCATAAAAAAGAATAAGGATTCTTGGTTTCTCCGTCAACAGAGATAAATCTCTTTTCCGGCAACAACAGGGCTGTTAATTTTCCGCCATATACCGCACCTGTATCAATGCCTATTTTATTTTTTTGTATAAACGGTTCCTTAAAAACCGTATGCCCGAAAATCACCGGCTTAGTGAATTCATAGGATGTGCGAATAAATTCATCCCGTACCCAGAGGCAGTAACTGCTGGCCTGACGGCTGAGATGCACACCTGGTTCAATCCCGGCGTGGACATAAATGCCGTGATGATCCTGCCGCAGGAGAGCGAGTTCATTTAAAAAATCCATGTGCTGGCGCGGAAACAATTCCTTCGCTTTTTCAGGTTTTATCTTAGGCTTGATACCATAACTGATCAAGGTCTCTTCCCCCCCCGCCTTTATAAACGTGGCATCATCGTATCCCTTGAGGTAGTTGATCAGCATGATTTCATGATTGCCTAACAGGGTGACAACGTTCCGGTGTCTTTTTTTTAAGTCCAGAATGCATTCAATGACCTGCTTTGAATCCGGGCCGCGGTCAATGTAGTCACCGAGAAAAACGAAGGCATCTGCTTCAGATTCAACTAATTTAAGCAACGTTGTCAATGAATTGAAACATCCGTGGATATCGCCTATAACGCAGGTTTTTGATGAAGTTGTTATCATCTTTTGCACATAAAAAGATTAAAAAATTTATAATGCGCTTCTGGGTATCAATCTCAATATTTTTTTACATCATATGATCTATTTAACTATGATTCTGTATAATGTAATTGACCCGTTTCGCTCGAAAATGTCAACTGTTTTAAACGCTATGTGAAGAATGTTGCGAGTTGCGATCCATAAAGAAAGCGTCCGGGGAATAAAACAAAAAAAGCCCGAAGGAAAATTCCTTCAGGCTTTTCAACTGCTATAAACTGTATGTTAACACAGTTAAATATATGGCTCCTCGGGACGGATTCGAACCGCCGACAAGGTGGTTAACAGCCACCCGCTCTACCAGCTGAGCTACCGAGGAACATAATTGGTATGTTCCATATTTTTCGTATCACGTTGATGGCAACTTTTATCATAATAGCTAAAATAGGTCAAGCAAAAAAACAACAAGGGATGAAAAAAAAGGTTGCATGAATTTTGAGAATCCAGTATTAAAAGGCTCAATCATTGAGTCGGGGCGTAGCGCAGCCTGGTTAGCGTGCCTGCCTTGGGAGCAGGAGGTCGTAGGTTCGAATCCTACCGCCCCGACCAATTTTTCTCAAACATACCAACTTTAAAGTTGGTGCCAACTGTTCTTGTTTGGTGTTATTTCGCATCAGGCAAAGCCTCTCGGTTTTTCAATAGGTTATTCCTGCAAATAAATATTTTCCTTCCTGTTCTTAAGCACTTCCATCTATATCCGCTCCTCCTTCACGCTTCACATTCTATGAAAGCCATAGATCTGGCACTGGTTTCGTTCGATTCAAAATACATCACTATGATGTTCCGTAAAAAACAAGCTTTCGTTTAACTCAGGCTGTCTCTGGTTCCTGTTGTGACCACGGTGCTGAAAGATGCATTTACTGTTGTTTCGGCTGTCTAACTTGGAAGAGTCAGCTCAGAAGACAGGCTCGAATCCCAGTGGGGAGATAATCCCCCAGAAGGATAAATAGCATGTTTACATTGAGATTACTTGGGAAAGGGATATTAGGTTTTTCTTTATAATTCACTCCTGCAACGCATAAACCTCCCGCAAAGTTGTTCTTCTTCGCGGGAGGCTATAAAATGCGCAGCGTGAGTGTCTGTTTATGATCAGGGATGAGCTGCCAGCAAATGTTGCGTGGTGTTGCCTATCCTATTGCGGACAGTAAACTCAACTATGCCTTCCAATCCCAGCTCCTTTCTTAAAAAGGAAAGTCTTTTCGGCTCAAAATTCCCCGTGCAGATATCAGGCTTAACTTTATAAACAGTGACCTTGTATGGCGACGGGCCTATGACATCTTTATTAACATCAACATGGAAATTATCCTTGTCTGTGCAGCCTCCTGTCGCCACAGTGATCATTAATTTTTTTGGTGTCAGTTCAACTCTGTACAGGACTTCTTCGACCCATGTTGCTCTATCAGGAACCGGAGTCGATATCCCAGCAAAACTAGCTGGAGGCGGCATCCCGGCCAAAACAATGGAATGCGACAAAAGGAACAGGCTCATTACTATTACTGTTATTATAATATTCTTTTTCATATATCTACCTCCCGATGAAATCGGGTTTTAGGTTGTATTTAATTATCAGGTCAATACGCAGGTACCGTTACGTTGACTTCTGATCATTCATTCCTTTTTTATCGTTTTGAGATTAGGTTAGGAATGAATATTCTTAACTTCATTGAACCACTACTATGTGGCTGTAGTCAAGTTATTTTCATAACTACTGTTACTTTTTTACCCGATAGGACACCTCGGCCTGTATAAAATTGAACCAGGCACGCGTTCGGCACCCTCGTTCTTGGGAGTTTCGTTTACAGGCCGAAAAGGCGGGCATGGATGTGCTGGTTGAGGTGCGGAATGAAGAGGAATGGGCAAAGATTATGGCTTGCGGGAAGTGGGCTCATCGGCATCAACAACCGTAATCTCAATGAGTTCAGCGTTGATCTGGAAACTGATAAAAAGAGTCATGAACACAAATCGAATTCGTATTAAGATGTGCGGCACCACAAACCTTGCGGATGCCTTGATCGGCTTGGATTTAGGCCGACGACCTGGAAAGCGAAGAAGTTCGCTATCGTTTTTCAACGGAGCTGTTGATTTTAAAATTCAGAGAGTCGATTGTCAGGAGAGAGCGTCTGTCTGAAACGCGAACCTCCTGCGAGGTTGTTCTTTTTCGCAGGAGGCTGGCAAGAGTACCTTTTTATTGTCAGGGCAATAGTCGATGCTTCGAGGTGTTGCCTATCCTGTTGCGGACATTGAAATCAATCGCTCCTTCCAACCCCAGCTTCTTTCTTGAAAAGGAAATCTTGATCGGATCAACATCCCCTCTACAATCATCAGACACAATTTGGTATACAGTCACTTGATATGGGGGTAGGCCTGTATATCCTTTGTCGACATGAATATGGAAATTCCCTTTCCCGGTGCAGCCTCCTGTCGCAACTGTAATAATCAGTTTTTTCTTTGTCAGTTTAATCCCGTGCAGGACTTCTTCAACTGCATTTTTTACGGGTGAATCAACAACTGATTTTTTTTCTGCGGATATTTTTTCCACCAGACTGTCATGTATCAGTTCCTCCACTCCATGAAGTGTCTTTTTGTATGACTTGGAAGCCGCTTTTTTCTCCATAGTGGCATAAGCAACGGGAGAAGCAACAACAAGACTTGGAACAGCAAGCTTAAGTAACTTTTCAACAACTCCAATAAATTTATCCAGCGTCTCCAACGTTTCGGCAATCTTATTTAAACGGCCAATTGTCTGAAGTAGATTTTTATTGTGTTTCTCCAGCGACTTGGTATGCCTTTTAAAGGTTTTAGTACCTTCGATAAGTATTGTACGGATTAAGTCTCGCTGGAGACGATTAAGCTCTTCAGAATAATCATCAAGGAGTTGATATTGAGGATGCGTGCTATCAAGAGTAGAAAGCCACATAATCAACTCAAATCGAATATCACTTATGAGTCGAATCACATCAAAACGTGTTTTAATAGGTGTAGTAATAGGCATGATTAGTTCTCCTTTTTTTGTTGAATGGTTTTAATTGCGTCGGCAATTATCTTAGCTTGAGCGGTAAAAGTATCCATTGCCTCAACAAGTTCAGCCAATGTCTGTGGAGTCT
>CBDTVG010000082.1:0-7785 GCA_965363745.1 uncultured Candidatus Electrothrix sp.
TTGACAGCCGCAGAAATCGGCATTGACACGGTGGATGTGGGGATTCCCTCGCTGGCCATGCACTCCATTCGGGAGACTGCGGCCTGTATGGACTGTTGGTATTTGTATCGTGTCCTGCGATTTTTCTTCAGTCCCGGCGGAGTACACCCCCAATAGGAATAGGATGCAAATTTCGAGGGACGGTGTAGGGGGCGTATCCTTGTGATCGCCCTTATTGTCCGACCCTGCGGGCGAATACAAGATTCGCCCCTACAATCCCGCAAATCTTCGCACAAATTCTTCGCACAACATCATGCGCACTACTCTGCTCCAAATTTTCTCTAAAACACTCACAGCCTCCTGCCGAATTAGCAAAGGTGCCAAGCTGGCAATCGCTGTCTCCGGCGGCCCGGATTCCATGGCCCTGCTGTATCTCTTGGCAGGTGTTCAGCAACAGCTACAACTCAGCCTGACCGCAATCTGGGTGGATCATGGTTTGCGGCCCTCAGAGACCCCGCAGGAAAAACAAGTTGTCGCTGACGCCGCGAGAAAAATGGGGATTTCTTTTATCCCGCATCAGGTGAATGCCGCTATTTTTGCGACTGAACACCATCTTTCCCTTGAACATGCGGCCCGTGATCTGCGTTACACCGCTCTCCGGGCAACCGCCTGTGAAGTGGGGGCAGAATACATCGCAGTCGCCCATACCGCAGATGATCAGGCTGAGGAAATTCTGCTCCGGCTCCTGCGGGGCAGTGGTCGTAAGGGAATATCGGGAATGCAAATACGCAGCAAGGATGTGATACGTCCGTTGCTCAATACCAGCAAGACAGACCTAGTGGCCTGGCTGGCTGAACAACAGATCCCCTACTGCGTTGATTCATCAAATAATGACCTAAAGTTCCTTCGCAACCGGGTGCGGCACCAGTTACTGCCCTTTCTTGAGGAACATTTTGATGCGGGGGTGAAGAAATCTCTACGTAAAACCGCAGCCAGTTTGGCCGAAGACGAACAGTTGCTTGCGGAATTGACCGCTGTCGCTGCACAACAAGTTTTTCAGGAAATTGGCCAAATCGACACCGGCGAAAACACCGGCGAACCTCCTGCAATGCGAATTCAGCGACAGCCTTTTTGCGCACTGCATACAGCCCTGCAACGTCGGCTGGTTGAACAACTGCTTTGGCGGCTGGGCTGTAAAGCCAAATATGATCACATCCTGCTTATTATCGAGGCCGCTGTGACCGGTAAAGCAAACAGTGAGCTACACCTGAGCCAAGGACTTCGAGTCGGTGTATTTCTCGATTTTTTGGAATTTTCCTATCCTGCCGGTCAGAAGGCTTGGCGTGGTCGACTTTTCAATGCAAAAAAATGACAGCTGAACAAACCAGCACTACCTATCGGTTTCATCCGCGCCCCGTTGGACAATAAAGAGCGCCGCGACAATCAGCCCGATACCGGGTAGCACCTGTACGGACGGTGTCGGATACCCGAAAAACCATTCCGTAAGCAGGATGAACGGAGGATACAGGTAGCTGTAGGCCATCATTCTGGTCGGACCGATATACAAGGTGCAGAGCTGGCTGAGAAAAAAGGTAATAATGGTAGAGAACACAGCGAGATAGGCGATTCCGGCCCAGACCTGTGAACTAATGTCCATCCAAGGAACCTGCGGCAGTCGATACCCTGAAAAAAGAAGCAGCCAGCCGCTACCCGTGACCAGTATCCAAAACGTCATTATCGACATGGGTTCCCGCCGGTGGAAGAGCTTAACCAGAGGGGGGTAAAAGCCCATGAGCAGGCAGCCGCAGAAAAAAATCAGATCGCCGGGATTGAGGTCAAAAGAAAGCAACCGCTCTAAGCTGCCGTGAAAAAGTACCCAGATCGCCCCGACCGTGGCCGGAATCATGGCGACGAGCCTGTATTTCCCCAACCTCTCCCGAAGCAACACCGCACTATACAAACCTGAGATGCCCGGCACCAAGGTGAAAATGACCCCGGTGTTCAAGGCTGTGGTCGAGCGCAGGGACAGGAACATCAGCCAGAGAAAGCCGGTCATAGGAAAGCTGATGCAGGCGTAACCGATTAGGCTCTTTGTATCCGGCAGGCGCAGTCCGTATTTGTAGATGATAAAGGGTAGAAAAAGCAGAGCCGCTAAGACAAAACGCACCAAGACCAAAACGGCAGGGTCCATCCCTCCGGCAATAGCCTTGCTTACAGTAAACGAGATGGAGACTAACCCAGCTGTCAGCAACATCATGGCGTGAACCGGCCACAGCCGTCCTTCTTTTTGAAACCACGCCTCAATGTTGCATATTTCTTTAAAATTCCACATCAATCAAGGAGAAGGGATTTGTTATTGCATTTTATCATGTTGATCTGCCTTTTTTTCAGTAACTAGCGGTACCGGTCTTGCGAAAAATAATTTTAGGGCGTATAGACAATGTATGGCATATGTAACTACAAATATAGCGAGGCGAATTATGGAAAAAACAGCGACCATTCAAGCTCGAATTAATCCCGAAGTGAAACGAGAAGCCCAAAAAATACTGAGTCAGTTGCATATGACGATTTCTGAAGCAATCGCTCTGTATCTGAAGCAGATCACGCTTCATAAAGGTATTCCGTTTGAAATTAAGATTCCGAATGAGATAACACAAAAAACACTCAAATACTCCGAAGTCGGTAAAAACCTTCATCGGGCGGATACTGTCGCCGATCTCTTTGAGGAGCTGAATTGTTAACGGTTTATTATTCAATACAACTTAATGCTTTTTCAAAATTAATCCCGCGTGCCTTTATAAAGTATGTTAATAGGTGTCAGACCCCGATTCCTCCATGGGGAGTTATTTTAGAGAGCGTTCTGATTCCGAAAAAAGAAAGGGTCGCTAGCATGTGCTTGTGACCCTTTTTTATTTGGAGTATTCCACATAAGACCTGTTATACGACATTGGGTTGTGTTTGTTATCTATTCCCCCTTTTTAGGGGGGAGGCGGACTTGGAGCAGGTCGCTCTTCTGGTTTTTCATATCGAGGAGGTTTTACATCGCTTCTAATGAAGTCTTTTCGACTTGGTGTGTTGTTTTGATTGTCAGGGGTGTCTTTTGCCATTTTTTATGCTCCATTTTCAAGGGTTTCTTCTTTATTTAATGAAAATTCTATTAAATCAATTTCTTCCCTGTTGATTAAAAAACCATGTGCTCCTGTTTCAATATAGAAAGATTTATTATTATCATTTTTAATCCATGCAGGGTTGAATAGATACACGAATCCTTCTTTTGGATCTGTTGAGAATCTCTCTGGATATCCCCTGACTCGACGTCCGTCTTTTAAATGAACTATAATATGACGATCTTGACTGAGAAACACATCAGACCATGTGTTAGGCCGTGAGGATTTAGTTGTGATGTTTAGCTGTCTAAGTATTTTCATCAAAATGTCATTATGATGAAGAGCTGTAAATGATAATGGAACGAGTATTATTAATATAATGTTTAGTAAAATAAGGTATTTGTTTTTCGTGAGAACGAATTGCATGGCCCCAGATATTACTTTAGTTTGTAATATTGGTTCCCATGGAATGAATAAGCCTGCTAAAATATAAATGATAAAACTAAATATTAATGAATCGATGATTCGAGCAGGTAATTCTTTTTGTTCACTTCCAGAGGCTGAATAGAATACTTGGCTGGCGACTAATCCAGGTAATATTAAAAGAAGCAGATTGAAAAATTCTAAAGTCAATTTCATTTGTTAAGTTGATTTGTCGTTTTTCGGCTTGAGAAGCCGGAAGGTAAATTCACCCGACCGCCTGTTGTTCCTTCCTCTAACACCCTTGCTATTTTCCCTCCCCGCTGTATTCCAACATTAAAAGTCAACACGGATCGTTACGCAACGATATAACATGAAACACGATGAGTCGAAGAAGTAAACAAAAAACTGTCGTTGCCAAAAAAAAGTAGTGATACTGGTGTCACAGGGTAAAACCAAAATCCGCAGCGAGGCCGCCAAAGCGACCTCGCCTTACCCTACCCTATCGACAAGCCAACATCAGCACATTCAACCGTTCAGCCTGAAGACAAAAAGCCTCCATGCGGGCCTCAATAAGCTGAGGGAAAGGATTACCATCCGTCTCAATAGCAATAAACGGCAGTTTGCGATCCTTGGCAAGGATGGGTTGCCAGCGGTCACCGTCCCCGTTATCAAGCATAGCCTTTTTTTCCGTGGTGGTGAATTTTTCATTGAGCACGGCTTCCGCCACCCGAGACGGCATACAACCAAAGGGGCCGATGGAGATAATTCCGCAGGATGGATGCAGGATTTCATGCATGGCCGAACCCACCGTGACGATGGTCTCCACGGTAAAATATGGGGAAACATATTTCCCGCCCGCCTCCATAACCGGTTCGATAGGCGCATTACCGTCGTAAAAAAACAGGCCGGAAGGGCCAAGACGCTTACGAATAGCATGATTGAAGAATCTTTTCACCTGCCCTCTGATAGCGAAACCGCTAGTGCGTTCCCCCTCAATATCGTGCTTGATCAGCCAGTCGATAAACTTGAGGTACTCGCTAATCATGGCGGTGCGCACAACAAACCCTCGATCCGCAAGGCGTTCGATAAGATTTTGCAGAGAAATCGGATCATGGCGCACATACATCTCGCCGATTAAAGAAATCTTGGGAATTTGCTCATAGGGCATTTTCAGGGCAATGCTGCTCAGGCGTTTCGCACTTTTGGATAGCTGAGTAGCGATGATCGGCCAGCGTCGGTGCATGACAGCTGTGATCGCCTCAAATTCTTCATGAAAAATTTGCAAACCGGTTTCCTGATTTGCAGCCCCGGCCAACACCGTGGACCACATTTCGTCAAAGAGATCGCCGATCACGATGGCCCGCCAGGCAGCCCGGAGGAAACTATCCCCTAAGTTGCAATACCCGTTCATTGAGGTGGGCGTGAGCATAGCCACGTTCGGCACCTTCTGCTGCTCAAGCACCTTCTTGGTGTAAACATGGTATTGACCAAGACGGCAAGGGCCGTCCGAGCTGGCCATATAGTAGACCAGCACATCGTCTTTCTCGCCCCGCTGTTTGACCCGATTGAGCAAGGCTCCCAGGGTGGTCTGCAAAGGCAGGCATTCCTTGCATGAGGCATGGCCCCGGCCTAACTTGAGGACTTCTTCGTTTGCCGGTTCCAAAATTTCAGCATTGATACCCACTCTGCCGAAGGCGGCGGCCAAGAGCGGCGTGACATAACGGCTCATCGCCGGAATGAGCAAACGTACCTTGGAGTCGGTCAGGGGGAGCCAGCGGCCATCCGAGGTGCGCACCCCGTTTACCCCTTTTTGCTCCTCAAGCTGTGCTGGCCTGAACTGTTCTTCCTGTACTTGAATAGCTGGCGTTTTTTTCTGAATTTCCCGGTAAAAACGAATAATATCCAAGAAAGCTTCGATCCTGGTTTCCAAACCGGCATCAGCGGTATGGCTATCCAGCTCCAAGGTCAGAGAAGGCTTGCGCCCCATGATCTCCCGGAAGAAACTGACCAGAAAGGAGTCCGGGCCGCAGGAAAAGTTGGTGATATAGGTACCGTAGAGCTGCGGATGTTTTTCCACCAAACGGGCACCCTTGAGGATGATCTGGCCCAAGGCCCAGTACATATTATCGTCATCAGCCAGTTCCTCTTGCCAATAGGGAAGCATGTCAAAGGGAATGATGCTGATATTACGGCTGGCGAATTTTGCCGGAATACCCTTGTTGGCCACGCTGGCAAAGCTATTATAAGATCGTCCGAAGATAACCACCCCAAATTTTTCTGGGTCAGCCTCAATCACGGCCAGCCCTTGCTTGCCGATTTCTCGGATATCTTTGGTAAACTCTTTTTGTGCGGTTTCAGCGGCTTGCAGGGCTGCGTCCACCTTGGCTGGATCAGCACCCAGATTTTGGGCCAGCTCCTTAAACGCCTCCATGTCGGCGGTGTAGCCTTTGGAAAAATCCAGCACCTGAGAAACCACGTTCTCCTTATCCAAGGCCGGAAAAGCGGTGCGCAGATAATAGGGTTCACCCTGCACTAAGACGCAGGTGCAGGAGGTCATGTCCGGCTCCCCCATATCTAAACCCCGCAGATGGGGCAGAAAGATGAAATCCGGTTTTTCCGCAATCAGGGTTGCCGCATAATTATGGGCTATTTCAACCGGATAACAGAAAGCCGCTCCCTGCTGATCCATTCCCCTGAGATCCTGCTTGGAGGGCAGAATCAGGCGGAAACCTAATTCATCGAAAAAGCTGTTGAAAAAAGGAAAAAAACTGTTCATAAGGAAAGAACGGTTCATACCTACTGTAGGGCGGGTGTCAGCGGCATCCGTAGCATCTGCCGGAATCAGATCACGGAACAGGCGTTGTTCACGCTTGGTTACCAGATTCAGATCCCCAGTGTTCACCTTGCGGTTGTGGATTAAGTTGTCATAGCGGTTGCAGATGCCGCCGAAGGGGTAGACCTTGTCCTTGATTTTGATTCGGGATATCTCGCAGCCTCGGTCGCAATCCTTGCCGCCGCCGCATGTAAAGGATTCACCGTACTCCACGTCCCGCTCAATCAGTTCTTGTAAATCATATTCTTGTGACTTGAGCAGCCCCTGCTCCATGCGGCATTCTACTTCCAGGGCCACACCAAAGGCCCCCATAAGTCCGGCTTCTGAGGGAACTATCACCTGCTTACCGGTCAAGCTAGCCATGGCCGCAGGCACCGCTTTGTTGTAGCAAACCCCGCCCTGAACAAAGACCTTTTTACCTACAGGCCGGTTGCCCTTGACCCGGTTGTTGTAGTTCATGCCGATGGAATAGACCAGCCCGGCCACGATGTCCTCCAAGGGTACGTTCTCCTGCACGGATCGTTTGATATCCGAGCCGATGAAAGCGGCACACTGATCGCTGAAATTGGGTGGTGCCTTGGCACGGAAGGCGGTGTCGCCGATTTCGGTCACATCCAGTCCCAAGCTCTCTTTGGCTGATTCTTCCAGAAAAGAGCCGGTGCCCGCACTGCATGCCTCGTTCATGGCGTAGTCGCTAGGCACCCCGTTGGTGATATAGGTGTACTTGGCATCCTGGCCGCCGATTTCAAAAATCGTGTCCACTTCCGGGTCAAAATGCACCGCCGCCGTGGCGTGGGCCACGATTTCATTGATCACTCCGTCAGTCAGGGCATGCAGCCCGGCGATTTGTCGACCGGAACCGGTCACGCCCAGACCTTCGATAATCACCGAGGCACCGGACTGTGCAGTTACCTGGTCAGCTAGGCTTTTGTAGACATTCTTTGAAGCTCCGATGGGATCGCCGTTGGTGCGCAGATACTCGGCTGCGACAATGGCTTTATCGCTACGCCGCAACAACACACCCTTGGTGGTGGTGGAGCCGACATCCAAACCGAGAATAACGGTGTCTCCGTCTTCAGCGACACCCCGTTCCTGATGCTTATAATCTACCAAATCCTTGCACTCAGCCAAGGGTTTAAGCGTCGCCAGACCGGCTTGATGTTCTGAAAATATATCATCCATAGAGATAAAGGGCTTGGTCTCATTGTCCAAGGCCCAAAGAGCTGCACCCAAGGCCTCAAAAACAGCCGCCTGTTCCGGGATGTACAGATCCGGTATGGCTTCTTGCAAATAATGCACCATAGCCTTGTTGCCGACACAACCGCCCACTAACATGACGGAGTCCTTGGGTAGCTTTTTAAGTAGTTCAAGTACCTTGCCGGACATCATCTGCGAGAGACCGGCCACCACTTGATCTTTGGCCACCCCTTTGTTCAGGGCATG
>CBDTVG010000083.1:0-7783 GCA_965363745.1 uncultured Candidatus Electrothrix sp.
TATCAAGTAAATTTTGGTTTAATCTCAAGCTTTTCAAACATGAAATCTATCAGCTGAGACCAACTGTCAAAAAGAGATACCATTGTTTATTGTTATTGCAGGGGCATTCATTGCGACCGCCACTCTTTCCCCAGCCCATGCGGCTGATGCGGAAAAGGACAAAAAGCTTTTTGAAAGCGCAACGCTGGGCGACGGCACCACCGGTAATAGTTGTGTGACCTGCCATGCGGACGGGGCAAAATTCGGTGCCGACCTTTTTGAACGGAAGGAATACATTATTATGGGCATGAAACTGAAATCCGTGGCGGATATAGTGAACATCTGTATCGAAAAACCGTTGGGCGGCAAGGCTATTGATACGAAAGGCGATGAAATGGCGGATATCCTCGCCTATATGCAGTCCCTGCTAAAGCCAGCAGCGAAATAGGACAGGCGGCAAACTCCGAGAAGCTCTCCAAGGCCGCCGAAGTCCGGCAACATGACGCAGCCTTGATGCGCATCATTTTTCATCACAGCCTCTTTTCAGCATCTTCCCAAATCTCCAGCCCCCACCCTCCAGTCTTCGCAGGCGGCATAAACCAAGGCCTGCTGGCCTGCTGGCCTGCTCGTTTTTCTCCTTTGACCTTGACAAATAGATACCGGTTCAGTAGAGGAAGTCATGCTAAAAATACCGAGGTCTCCAATACAGGAAATGCACAATTATTCATCAAGGATCAGCGCAGTGTCAGCGATCAGTCATCAAAAATACAAGAATAAATTAAAGCCAGGCGTGAGCAGAGCCATGCATCTATTTATCGCTCCGTTTATCTGGACGGCAGTGGGCACCCTCCTTATGGTGCGCGGATTAGGCTGGATCGGCTTCAGCATGACCTGCTGGGTTCTGCTCGGAGCCGTGTTTGTCGGCACGATTAAATCTTTGACCATTCTGGATCGATCAGCGAAAAAGACCCTGCAACGGATCATGGGACTGAATGACAACACCTGCATCGGTGCTGTCTATCCTTGGAGAACTTGGCTGCTTGTTATTTTGATGATGGCCTCCGGCATCACCCTGCGCAGCCTGACCGAACCCGGCCTGTTCATCGGCACGGTATATTTCGCGGTCGGCTGGGGACTCCTGCTTTCAAGCCGTCACGGCTGGGCGCAATGGCTGCAACGAGGACACACAAGTTACAAAGGTTACAAAGATTGAAAATGAAGGCGGAACCTTCTATGAAGCAAAACATTGCGGATTTATATCATCGTTCCGCCGCTATTGTTGATCTGGCCTGCATAAGCCGCAATCTCCAAGTTGTCAGAAAAAAAGCTCCGGGCAGAAAGATCATCGCCATGGTCAAAGCGAACGCCTATGGGCACGGTCTCGTACGGGTTGCCGCCCATTTAGTGGCGGAAGGTGTTGATTATTTGGGTACTGCTTTTGTTGAGGAGGCATTGGAGCTGAGAAAGGCCGGGATCACCATTCCGATCATCACTTCCGGCCCCTTTTCAAAGTTTCAGATAGGCTTGTTTATAGAAAATAATATTGACTTCACCATCGCTTCCGTGGACGCTCTGCACTATATCTTTGAAGCCGCTGATTTTTACAAAAAAAAGGTCAATATCCATCTGAAGATTGATACGGGCATGATGCGGATCGGGATACGCTATTCCAATGCCCATAAACTCTTTGAAGCCGCATTAAAGGCGGAAAAACAGGTCAACGTCGTTTCCCTCTTTTCCCATTTTGCCTGCGCAGACAGCGAAGATCTCCATTTCGCCCATCTTCAGCTAGAACGCTTTCTTGAGGCGGCAAGCTTTTATGATACAAACAACTGCCCAAAGCCCTTGTTGCAGATCGCTAATTCCGCCGCTGTGCTCAGGATGAAAGAAAGTCTTCTTGATATGGTCAGGCCAGGAATCATGCTCTATGGATACCATCCTTCAAAGAACTCCGCCCAAGAGGCGGATTTATCGCCTGCCCTGTCTCTCAGGGCCAAGGTTATGTATTTCAAGGTAATCTTGAAAGGTAGCTCGGTGGGATACGGCGGCACTTGGACAGCCTCTGAAAATTGCAGGGCAGTGACGATTCCGGTCGGATACGGCGACGGCTACCCCAGAGGATTATCCAACAAAGGCCATGTCCTGTTACGCGGCAAGAGGTATCCCCTGATTGGCACTGTCTGCATGGATCAGTCCGTAATCCGCATCGGGAACGGAGAGGCGTATAATGGTGAGGAGGTTGTGCTTATCGGCAAACAGGGCGAAGAGGCGATCACGGCAGATGATCTCGCCGACCTGCTCGGCACGATCAATTATGAGGTGCTGACGAATATCAGTGCTAGGGTTCCCCGGATATTCATTCATGAAAAATTGTCCGCATTCCTAAATCATTGAACGGTGAGAGCCTTGACAATCGCCGCAGCCGCCCTCCCCGCCTCGGCGCAGGCCTGCCCCAGCTTCCAATTACCTCTGTTCCGATCCTCAACCATATTGCTGACACAGCGGACTTCAAGGCAGGGTAAAGAAAATTGTTCACAGACCCGTGCGACAGCGGCCCCTTCCATATTTTCACACAGCCCGTGGAACTGCCGCCCGATCAGCCGCCCTCTTGCCAAGGTGCCGCTGCAACAATTCACTGTGATAAAAATTCCTTTTTTGTAGGTAACTCCTATATTATTCAGAACATCGCCCGCCGCAGACAACAAGGTTTCATCGAGTATAAAACTGTCCCAAACCGGCAAATCAGCACCAAAGCGTTCAACCCGATCTGCCAATTGGATACCGAGATCACCGAACACCTCCTGTTCAGCGAGACAGATATCGAGCATACCTGCTTGAACCGGGGTATTGTTCTCCGGATAGGCTCCGGCAATGCCGAAATTTACAACGTGCGTTATCGCTGCTTCCTTATGCAACATGCCGGACAGTGAAAGAGCGGTCTCCACCGGCCCGATCCCTGTGATGAGCCGGTATGTATGCTCAAGATCTCCACCGGCATCAATGAAGGCTCGCATTTCCATCTCTGTCGCCGCTGTGATCAAGATAGCCATAGTATTATCTTCTCGTTTTTACTCATTTTTCATATTCCGCTCAGCCATAAGGGCCTGAAACATTCTCTTTCTTTTTGACAGAAATCGTCTTATGGTTTACAACCAATATAACATCATTATAACATGTAGTATATTTTCCATCCGCATGAAAAGCGTATTTCTCGTGTCGTCAAACGGAAACAAATTGACCAGTGAACAAAAAGCCCTGATGATAATGCACACAGAGCGCATACAGGGTATATGCTATAGAATTGACTCTCGGAGGCCAACAACCATGAACACCCATCTTCAACGTCAACCACGGAACAGCACACGTAACATACGGAGCCAACTGCTCACGTTCGTTATCTGTTGTTTTATGGTTATCAGCAACAACGCCCTTGCGCAACACTGGGACCCTGATTCCCTACCCGGTCAATACCATGCCGACCTGAAAACAACAGATTCCGGCGGAGGCACATGGGGAGCGATTCTCCGGCTTTCGGTTCAGGTCCAAGGCTCTATGGCCGAATTCAAAATTACCTCAAAAAAAGGCCCATTTTACAATACTGACAACGTATTGATTAAATCGGGCACTCACGACGGCTCAATTTTAGTGTCGGGCAAGATTACTCCCGGCAGTGAAGCCGCAAAAATCCGCCTGAATTTAGACACGGTGCCCTCGTACCCTCATCGTTTTTACGCCTCAGTTACCAATGAACGAGGTCAGGCATGGGTGGGTTATGTGCAGATATCAAAAGAAAGCATAGCCCTTTCCCGACCAGAACCTTCCGTATCGACACGGCCATCGCCAAGTAGCCCAAGCCGGAGCCCGAGTCGACCTGTTATAAGCAACAATCCCGCCGAAGCTGCGGTCAATACCCCGGTCAATATCCCGGTGGCTGCCGGAAAAATCGAGACCGGTGATGTCGTCAAGATTCAATGCACGGCAAGTAATTCCAACAGCACCCAGAGCGATCCTTACTCTTCCGACTGGACATATGCTGGTTCAACGGTGTACGCTCCGTTCACTTTTTATTCAACCGGCCCTCAAACTGTTTTCTGCAACACCCTTGACAGCTACGGCACTACCAGCTCTCTGGCACAGCGGACAATACTCGTCACCCTTGATCAGGACATCGCCCGTTCTTCCGGCATCGCCACCGCAACTTCGAGCGGCACCCCTCCTTCCCCTGTTATCAAAAATCCACTCAAAGCCATTGCTCGCACGCCGGTCAGTGTTGCGGTGATCGCAGGAATTGATCCTTATGGCCGTCATAATGAATTAGTCAAAATTAGCTGCGCAGCCAAAGATTCCAACAGAACAGATAACGCTCCTTATATCTCACCCAAATTGAATCCGGGAGAGGCGAGCGATGCGATGTTTATTTTTTCCTCAGAGGGAAGCAAAGAGATCTATTGTACCGCTTATAACCGCCAAGGAGCTGCCAGTTCTTCAACCAAACAAAAGATCACTATAAAGTCGGACAACCGCTCACCACTCCACCCGGAACTAAGCGACTATCCGTATAATACGATAACGGGAAAAGCCACCTACATCTCCGTAACCGCCGGAAACGATCCCGACGGAGGACAAGTGCGGGTTCAATGTTCGGTGAAAGATTCTAACATAACTGGCAATGCCCCCTATCTTTCAAAGTGGGTTGCCCCCCGAGGGAAGGTCAGCGCAGGCCTTACCTTTTATTCAACAGGGGTCCAGAAAATTTCCTGTGTCACTCTTGATCGCAAGGGTGCGAAAAGCAAGGCAGCCGTTCGCAAAATTAATGTGAGTAGGCCGGCTCCCTTTCCGATTTCCAGACCGACTTTTCCTGCGACTTCAGAGCCTTCAGATAATTGCTCATGCAACAGCAAAACAAATGAGCGCCCAGCATTTAACCCGAACCAATTTCAAGCTCAAGCCCCTGCTCCCGCTTCGACTTCCAGCACCTGTAATGTTTGCGACAAAAACAAAGCGGCTGCGACACCACGACAAAACAAAATTAAATTCACTAGCCCTTACATGCCGAGTCAGAATAAGTATAAGGCGTATCAACCGAAATTGCAGATGACAACACCTCAGCTCAGAGGCGATGTCGTTTACAACAGCAACGGGTCTCCTGTGCAAAATGGCGAAATTAAGGTATGGGACCCGATTTCCGGGCGGGCGCAGACAGCGACCACGGATTTCAATGGTCAATTTTCTCTCGACCTTGCTAATCGCACCTATCTGATACAGGCGACAAAAGGTGAATTCACCTCATCAATCACCGAACTCTCGATTAAAGGGAGCATTCCGGCTGTCATCAATCTGCGTATCATGGACAAACAGGACAGACAAGGCTCCACGATGATGCGACAATGGTCCACACCACTGAAACCGAAAGCTACTCCAAGCCGCAAAAACAGCATATGGCAGTTTAATTAACAGTCTGTGATTGATACAAACCTGTCGGTTTCCAAATTTTTGAATCTCGTTTGGAAACCGACAGACCCGCCTGCGCAAAGGATTTTCTGCATCCTCCCTTATCCTATCCCGGCTGATTACCTATTTATAAACACATGTCCTTGATTGAAATTGAAGTGGAAAACAATACGCCGGATACGTCGGATCTGTACCGACTGTCCTCCTACAATTATTCGCTTCCTGAGCATCACATAGCCCAGCACCCGGCTGAACAACGGGACCAATCCCGCCTTTTGGTGCTGGATTGTGTGGACCAACAAAGAAAGCATACTCATTTTGAGCAAATTCTTGATCTGTTCAAGCCCGGCGACCTGCTGGTGGTGAACAACACCAAGGTTTTTCCGGCCCGTCTCTTAGGTCGCAAACAAACCGGTGGCAAGGTAGAAATGTTGCTCCTTCATTTTCCGATTTCCGATGAACAGCGAACGGAGAACAAGGATAACACCCAGCGAGCCACCGTTCTAACCTTGATAAAAAGCTCCAAGCGTCCAAAACCGGGCAGTATTCTGTTTTTTGCCGATGCGCTTCAGGCTAAGGTAAACAATCTGCGCCCGGACGGTAAAGTGGATGTCACTCTTTTTTATCCTGCGGACGACAACTTGGAACAGTTGCTGGAACAACATGGCAAAATCCCGTTGCCACCCTATATCAAGCGGCCTGACGGAAGCACTGCTGAAGATTCTCAGCGCTATCAAACCAAATACGCCCGCCATACAGGCTCTGTTGCCGCCCCTACCGCCGGATTGCATCTCACTGATCAACTGATGAAAAAAATAAAGGATGCGGGAGTCAGGCAGGCAGAGGTGACCCTCCATGTCGGCTACGGAACCTTCGCCCCGGTACGTTGTGCCGATATTCGGGAGCATCAACTCCATGAAGAATTCATTCGTATTCCAGCTAAAACAGCGGAAGCGGTCAATGCGGCGAAAAAGGCTGGCAACAGAATCTGGGCTGTGGGCACCACCACAGCGAGAACCCTAGAATTCGGTGCTAAACATGCTGACGAACAAGGGCGAATACGCCCAACCGATGGATTGTGCGGGCTTTATATCTATCCTGGATATCGTTTTAAATTGGTGAACAATTTGATCACCAATTTTCACCTTCCCGAATCTTCGTTACTGTTTTTAGTTTCCGCATTAGCGGGAAAACAGCACCTTATGACGGCATATACGGAAGCAGTCGAACAGGGATACAGATTTTTCAGCTACGGCGATGCAATGGCGATTATCACCAAAAAATAATATCAAAGTCGGAAAACAGGATATTAAATATAAGCCTGAGCAGAGGCTGGCGGGAGTGAGGAGTGAGAAAGAAGGAGTTTACGGCACCTCTCGGCTTCAAAATGACACCGTTGATACTGTTTGATATTACGTATCCTCCAGTAGCTCAAAAGAGACATTTTTGATAAATTCAGTTCCCAGCAGCATGGGATCATCCGCTTCGTAAAGCAGGATTGTCTGGAGAAATAAAAAGCTCTCCTGTTCCATAGAGATAAACTCAAGGGCGATGCCGTCATCAGTTACTCTGACAACAGAACAACAGGCGCGCAATTCAACTCCGGCATCCGCTTCCGGCTTACTCAGCTCTATTGTACAGGTATCGCCAGCCTGTTGATCAAACTTGCCCTTAACATACAACCCGCCCAGACTAAGATCATTAATCGTGTGTTGTTTATATTCCTTTCCCTCGAAATTAAGCCGCACATCTCGCATAAAATTCACCCTGGTAAATCGTCGGCTACTTATATCATTCATGTTATTGCCTATTTGGGAAAAAATAAAAATAATGCCGCAGTAGAGTCCGCCTGAAAAAAGAACAGTCTTTGACAACGGTTAACAGCACTAAGGAATTCAAAAAGTCATTGTAAATTATCCCCTCTTATTTTTCAAAAGAAATATCACTCTTCAGAAAACAAAGACCCTCAAAAAGCTAAACCTTGCTCCTCAATAAAAATCCGTGTTAACTATAAGTATAAGATTAAGAAAACAATACCTGTTCAACCATCATTCAATGAGGGCTGGAAAATGGAAGAAAAAAAGAAATTAAACTGCTGGGATGTAAAAAAATGCGGTCGGCAGCCCGGAGGAGACAGAGTGGCGGAGCTTGGGGTATGCCCTGTGGCCACTGATGACAGAGCTAACGGTATTCATGGAGGCGAGAACGGAGGCCGCTGTTGCTGGGCCATATCGGGGTCTCTGTGCAAGGGCGAGCGGCAAGGAACCTATACGGAGAAATTCGGTGACTGCCATACATGTGATTTTTACGAAATGGTCAGAAGAGAAGAACAGCCCGGATTTAAAATAGGGAT
>CBDTVG010000084.1:0-7772 GCA_965363745.1 uncultured Candidatus Electrothrix sp.
AAGAAAATATTTTTTCCTTGCAATGAACCGTATGCTATCCGCTTTTAATCGTATGGCGCAACAGGTCAGAATTTGTGCGTAGGGAAATACGCTCCCAAAGCCCAAGCCGCCGCAGCCGTTCAATATTAGCGGATTTCATCCCCCGGAAAGCCGACTGATCCCGCTCGTTAATAGTCAGAATGACCTTGTCCGTTTTAGCCTTAGCATGAGCCATCAATCTTCTGGTCTGACGCAGCATCAAACGGGAGGCGACCAGTTCGCCAAAGGCCGGATGCCAAGGGCCAGCTGTCAGAGCGGCCTCCAGTTCCGGCCCCGCTTGCAAGCCCATACGCACCACCCGGATACCCGCCTGAGTAAAACGTTGTTTCATCCAAGCCGCCAGCAGCACGGCCTTGTTCAAACTGAGCGGCATGTAGTCCCCCCGCTTGTGCGCCTCAGCCAGTTCGCTGTTCCGCAACACCAGTAAAGGGTAGATGCGGACAAAATCAGGCCGCAAGGCGATCACCCGTGCGACGCTCCGACGCAGGCTCGTCTGGCTGTCTCCAGGAAGGCCGAGTAACAGCTGGATTCCGATTTCCATTCCGGCCTGCCGGAGCTCAGGCATTGCCCGCTCAACATCAGTGGCAGTATGGCCCCGTTTGGCTGCGGCCAGCACCCGGTCATTCATGGACTGTACCCCTAATTCCACGGTGGAAACTCGGTGCGCCTGCAAAAGATGAATTATTTTGGGATTAATATAGTCTGGTCGGGTGGATAAACGGAGACTTCCCACTTTTTCCTGTTCTAAAAAAGGAGCGACGGCTCCCAGCAATTCTTCTTGTCGTGACGGCGGCAACCCGGTGAAGCTACCCCCATAAAAAGCAACCTGAACCCGACGATTATGCGGGCCGGAATTCTGGCGGTTCAGCCAAGTTGAAATGATGGCCCGCACATCAGCCGCTGTGACCGGCTTATCAATGAAACCGCTTATTTTACGCTGATTACAGAATACGCAACAATGAGGACAGCCCTCATGGGGAATAAAAACAGGGATGACCAGAGGGCTTGCTCCTGAAACGGCTGTCAATGCGGCTGTTTGCACGGAAGGTCGAGCGGAAGAAAGTTGACTCATTGGTCGGTAAATGAAATATCTTGAAAAAATTGTTCGCAATCCTGTTCAATATTTTCCTTTTCAGCTGTCGAGGCATTGTAGTAACAGCCGACGGTGAATACTTTTTTGATCTTTTGATCATGCGGAGCCGTGATGGTTCTTTCCGTTCGCAAGGCGGTCTTGTGTATAACAGTCTGTCTGTTCATGCTCACTTTTCTGCCGGAAAAATCACCGGTCGAATTTATGATTTCATTCCACGTTCTTATATAGGAATCTGAGCTGAACGGGCTCGGTTCAAAAAATGGTTTAATTCTGTAATGCCCGAAATTTCCCTTTTGCGGAAACAGGGAAAACAAAACCAAATCCTCAGCCAGTAGCTGATCGTTCGCATACCCTAAATGCAGACGCAGAGTTGAATCCCCCTTTATCTTTTGATTGGTAACATCAAAACTGAAATCCTTCATCTTCACTTTGAGGCGATGATTGTCTCTGGAGATGTCCACCTGCTGAAAAAAGGTTGGTAGATATTCTTTCCCAAGGGACAAATACTCAATCCAGTCGTCAATTTCTCCTTTATAACCAACAGCCAGCTCGTCGCATGCCTCCTGCCCGCGGGAAAAGTGATCCAGCTTGAGAACACTTGTCGCATCATCAATGATATTACAAAGCACCCCTTTGGGATAAGGTAAACAATGACTGTAAAGAAAACGATCAACATAGGGTACATACCAGAGAGAGGAGGTCCATTTTCGACCAAGACTGTCCCGCCAAGCTGTTGTTTCTTCCGGTTCTCCGAAACTGGTGATACGAATCCGCTCAGATCCGACATAGCGAAAATAAGGAACAGCCTTGAGCAGGGTGTCTAAAATTATTTTTGGAGCATCTAAAAAGGTTTTCTGGTCGAGGTCAGCGGGTTTTTCCACCATAGCCTGCATGTTGAAAGAGGCATAACGCTTGTAATACACAGAAGAACGACCGTGATACACATTTTGTTCCTCGGTGAGCGCTTCTTTCTCCATTGCATAATCAATCGCATTCCATTTTTTGAAATTGATATCAGGAGTCATTGCGGCGAATCCTTGAATAGGAGCTTGATGACGAAGATAATAACGGAATCGCTCTCCGTTCGGCAAATTATTTTCCTTCACCCGTTCCGTCAGCTCTTTTCTGAGTTTTTTATAAAAAGTATCCAAGTCATTCTGTCCTTGTCGTCGAATTTCATCGACTGTCGCAGGCAGAGGGATTGTGTATGACCAGTTTTTTACGAGGGTTTCATTTGTGCCTTGTATGTTGACTCTGATATTACGGGCATAACAATCCGCCTCGTCGTCACTCAGATTGTCAATCTCGCTGATTGGTACGGCGATATTGTAGTTCTCGCTTCGGTTTCCTTTTACAATAACACCGATGACTTCACCCTGTACATTAAGTAGAGGGCCGCCGCTGTTTCCAGGAGAGGAGGGAGAAGAAAACCGAATGTCGTTCCATTTTCCGTATTGACGTTCCGGGGTGAACGAGGCCACCTGGCCGGCCCTATAGGCGATACCTTCTCCCAAGGCATTACCGGCGGAAAAAACTGTATCGCCTATCTCCACATTTTGATTAAATCTGAGCGGCGTTATTTTTTCCGGGTATTTTTTTAAATCAAACACCACCATATCACGCCGGGTCGAATATTTTTGTATATTGTTGACTGGGTAGATTTGACCTTCGGCATTACGGATAAAAAAATCTTTTCGCAGAGAAAAGTACATCAAACCGAAAACGTGTTCAGCGGTCATCAGTTCTTTTTCGTTAATAAAAAAAGCCGTGCCTATGCTGTAATATTCTTCATTCCTCTGGGAAAAGTCCAGTTGCTCCAGAGGGAGTTCTTTTTCGTAGGTAATCTTGTCGCTTTTCAATTTTGGGGTGACCACCTCGTAAATACCGTGGTTCAGACTCCTGATAAGTTCTTTGTCAAGAAATTCAATGTTATTTCCGGCCGAAGCGGTCCCGCAAAGAAGCAGAAGAGAGATGAATACGCCGCAGGAAGAGAGAGAAAATCGCATAGAATAAGGCCTCTGGTTCCGCCGAAATTGAGCAGGCGGTTGATTGTTGAGATATGTTGATGAAAATATGGAGCGTTCAGCCGGGATTATTCGCAGGTTGAACCTTCCTGTCGCAAAAAGTCCAAAGCGGCATGCGCAGCCTGTTGTTCCGCTTCTTTTTTACTGTTAGCCTGCCCTGAACCGAGAATTTGATCGCGAAAATGAGCCGATACTGTGAAAATACGGGCATGGGCCGGACCTTCTTCCGCATCAAGAACATATTGCGGGCCCTCGTTGTGCAACTCCTGCAATTGTTCTTGCAACCCGCTCTTGGCATCCGCTGAAATGAGCTGTTCCCCGTGTTTGTCAAGCAACGGCCCGAAGACCCGCCGCACATGCGCAAGAACCGTCTCATAGTCGCTGTCCAAAAACATCGCTCCGACCATGGCCTCATAAGCACAGGAGAGAATAGATGATTTTTTTCGGCCATTGGAACTGTCCTCCCCTCGACCGAGAAGCAGATATTTGCCCAAATCAAGGGTGCGGGCGACCTCTGCCAGGCCCGCTTCATTGACCAGAGCTGAACGAATCCTGGTCAGCTTGCCTTCACGCATTTTTGGAAAACGAAGGAAAAGAATATGTCCGACCGTTAAGTCCAGAACAGCATCTCCGAGAAACTCCAACATTTCGTTATGGCGACCGCAGTCTAAGCGTTCAAAGGCAAAGGAACTGTGAATCATGGATAGCTGCAATAAATGCAAATCCTTGAAGGAGTATTTTATTTTTGTTTGCAGCTCTTCAAGATTTTCTTTCTCGTCCTGGATCAAGGCGTCAATTGTGGTTCCCATCTTTTTATAGTCTGATCTGATTGTTATACTTATTTGTTGCAGGGTGGAAAAACGTATTTTTAGAACTTCCCTGATTGAAAAATGACGCATTTTGTATAAAAAGAAAAAATTCCCCTTGTCAAAATCGTCAAGTATTGTATAAAGTGTTGCTACATAAGTACGGCGACGTAGCCAAGCGGTAAGGCAGAGGTCTGCAAAACCTTTATTCAGCGGTTCAAATCCGCTCGTCGCCTCCAGAACTTTACAAGGTCGGTAAAATCATTTGATTTTGCCGGCCTTTTTTGTTTTCGGTTTCTTGCCGAGCTACTATTTATCGGCCGGACATGGGCACAAACGGTCGTGCCGGTTCGCCGATATACACTTGCCGAGGGCGTCCTATTTTCGCATGAGGATCTTCCTGTTGCTCTTTCCATTGGGCAATCCAGCCGGGCAACCGACCCAAGGCGAACATGACCGTGAACATATTGGTCGGAATGCCGAGAGCCCTATAGATAATGCCTGAATAAAAATCCACATTGGGGAACAGGTTGCGCTGGATAAAATATTCATCATTCAGAGCGATTCTTTCCAGTCGCCGGGCGATATCAAGCAGCGGATCAGAAACATTGAGCACGGACAACAGGTCATCGCAGGCCTCTTTAATAATTTTTCCCCGTGGATCAAAAGTTTTGTACACCCGATGTCCGAATCCGGACAACTTGAACGGATCAGATTTATCCTTGGCCTTGTCAATATATTTTTTAAAATTATCGTCGTCATTATGGATGGTTTCCAACATGGTCACCACCGCCTCATTAGCACCGCCGTGGAGCGGCCCCCAAAGTGCGTTGATACCGGCGGAGATGGAGGCGTATAGATTAACTCCGGCACTACCCACCAGTCTGACTGTGGAGGTTGAGCAGTTCTGTTCATGGTCGGCATGGAGGATAAGCAGCTTATTCAAAGCCGCAACCGCTTCCGGTTGAACTGTATACGGGTATACGGGCTTGTCAAACATCATGTTGAGAAAATTGCCGCAGTAATTCAGATCCGCACGTGGATAGACCAACGGATGGCCTATGCTTTTTTTGTAAGAAAATGCGGCGATAGTTCGAATTTTGGAGATCAGTCGAGCGGCTGTCGTGTCAAGAGTCTGGAGAGGATCATCATTCATCTCAGGATAATAATTGCTCAGACTGTTGACCATGACAGATAAAATGGCCATAGGCGGCGCGTTGGGCGGGAAATGATCAAAGAAATGAATCATATCCTCATGGATCAAGGAAAATCGTTTCAGTAGCTCCCTGAAATTTTCATACTCTATAGGATTAGGCAGATGCCCGTGAACCAGGAGATAGGCAACTTCTATAAAAACGCATTTTTCCGCAAGCTCTTCAATGGCGTAGCCACGATAGCAAAGGATACCTTCTTTGCCGTCAAGAAAGGTGATGTCGCTGGTGCAGGAGGCGGTGTTTTTATACCCGGTATCAAGTGTGGTATAGCCGGTTTGCTGTAACAGGCTTCCGATGTCAATTGCTTGGTCGTTTTCCGTACCATAGACGAGGGGAAGCGAGTATGATTTGCCCTCAATGGTAAGGGTGGCCATAGGCCCGGTGGTGTCTTCGGTCATGATAAGTACCTCACTTTTTGGAGTTGATATTTTGATGCGCCGCTGTTGCGAGGATTCAACAGCGACAGGCGCAATTCATAGCCGGGCGGTGAAAGAATAGTGCGTAAATCCAACGGCTCGGATACAATCCTGTCGCCTTCGGCAACAGCGGGACGTGCTGACTCTCGCTGTATCGCTGTATAGAAATGATGAAGAAAACAGGATGATTCTTCTGATGAAGAGAAGCTGTCGCCTCAAGGCGGAACTGTCCAGTCTGAACGCTGTACAGCGTATAATTCTACAGCACTTCTTTAAAAAAATCAAGATCAATGCAAGATTCCTCTCTTGTGCGATCTTCCTGTTTAATATGATAACCAATCAAGTTAATGATACTTAATCAATGAGCGATCATGGATGAATTGAAACAAAAAAGACGACGTATTCGTGACCTGATGCGGTATGCCACACCTGATCAACAACTAGATGCAGCCTTAGACCTGTTGACTCTCTATCGTGATGACCGTATGGCCCTTACTGTGCTTAATGAATTTTACAGCTATCTGCCGGATGCACAGGAAGATTGGGTGAAAGAACTGCGCCTTGTCGGGAGACAAGCGGGTGTTTTTCTGCTTGCAGCGGTGACGTCCTCTGACGCTTACCTCTATTTGATCTCCAGCGAGGGGATAGAGTTTCATGGTAGCTTGAAAGAAGGCTATTTGGACAAGGAACTCCTGAAGTTTTTTAAATTCGCCTCTGCGGAGAAATTTAGCGGGACAGCTCAAAATTATGAAAATTTTCTAATCTATGAACCGTTGCAGGTTGATGTTGACATCTGTCCCGCCTGCCATGCCGCCACCGGTGAACCCCATGAGCTCGGCTGTCCCGTGGAGGTTTGTCCGTGGTGCGGTGGCCAGCTAATTCATTGTGAATGCCGTTTCGCCCAGCTTGATCTGGAGGAGATGAACAATGAGCAGGATGTTCTTCGCTTTGAAGCACTGCTCAACGAAAAGGGCAGGGTGGTTTACGCTCCTGAGCAACGACCATTTTTCGCTGATGAAGGAGGCGGGGTGGAGGTGTTATGACCCTTGTGATCCTGTTGATATTTATGCGTTCATGATGAAAAAATAAAATAAAGCCGTCAGAGCGATGGAGATAGCCCGGAAGCTCTGGCTGAAAATGATCAGTTGCAAGGCGAGCCGGGGTTTGAAGATTCCGGCGTAATAGGGGAACTGGTGGCGGATGGCCCGGATCGGCGAGGAAAGGACATTGCCGACAAGGAGGGTCAGAATGATTTCCTGGTGGCTCATAATTCCGTCCTGCAGCAACGCTCCTGCGGCCACCAATCCGGCGGTGAATTCAGCGGCGATCTGAAGAGCGATAATGGAAACCGCCTTGGGTGAAATCCAGGAAAGAAAGGAAATATGAGCGGCTACGAATGCCTCTAACCTTGAGAACATCCCAGCATCGGCAAGCCAAAAAAAGAGAATGTATATGGGAACGGTGAAGCGGACAATTTTCCGAATGCGTTTTTTGAAGCGTTCTCTGGTTCGTTGCCAAGCGACTCGCAGGGTGATCGGTTCCGCCTTGTTGTCGTCGGCGGCTCCTTTGTTGGCTCCCTTGTCATTCCTGTTGTCTGACCGAAGCAAAAAATGACTCAGTAGGGTGATTCCGAGAGTGCGCAAAAAAGCGGCGCCGAGCGTCAGACCTATATAAATAAACGCTGCGCCCTGTATCAGGGGTACGGTGATGAAAAAAGTGGTGGGCAAATGAAGAAAATAGGTGGGCAGGCTATTGAACATATTGGCCAACACCAGTTCTTTTTTACTGATCTTCTTTTTTTCGTATGCCTCGGACAGCATAGTGTTCGCCGCCACACCGGAAAAAAAAGCCATAGAAAAGGCAGCTCCGGTGATATCGGAAAGATGGCCAAAGCGGATCAACGGTCCGGCTGCCGCTGACATCTTTCTTGTCCAGTTCAGTGCCTCTATGAAACCCGCCACGAGCAGACCGATAGAAATAAAAATCAGCAGACGTACCAAAGGGTGGCCCAGTTCCCGCCAAAGAAGAGCAAGGGTTTGCCACAAAGCAATGTCGAAGTTATCCGTAATCATAAAAAACGGTATCTTATCGAGCTACGGCGTGTGCGACGGAAAAAGGCAACAGGCAATGGCTATACATGTTTTTTGGATCACCAATCGGCAGAAAAGAATATTGCGCCG
>CBDTVG010000085.1:0-7702 GCA_965363745.1 uncultured Candidatus Electrothrix sp.
ATTCAATGTCAATGCAATAATATTAGAGGCATTTTTAAACAAATGGTCTGCTTCCTTGCGTAATGCTTCAATCGCTGCATCCGGCATCTCCAGCACCGCTTCGCTTAGATAATAAGGTTCGGAAATCTTTTTAACCTTGCCGTGCAATAATCCCTCAAGAAAAGTAACCAGACTGCCAACAAATGGCAGCATCACTACGATACCGACCAGGTTGAACAGGGTATGAAATACCGCCAGTTTGAGTGTAAAGTCGTTTTCAGCAATGCCCACATTGTTACTCACGAAGTTAACGGACGTAATAAACTGCTTCATGAAAACAATGGCGATTAAGCCGGTAATCACATTAAAAATAAGATGGGCCCCTGCCAGTCGTCTGCCCGCCACGTTGGAGCTCATGGCACCCAGTATGGCCGTAACTGTTGTACCCACATTCGCGCCAATGGCCAATGCTAAAGCATTTTCATAACTTATCTGCTGGGCCGCCAGTGCCGTAATAATCAATACCAGCGTGGCATGACTGGACTGCATAACTACCGTTGCAAAAACCCCGATAGCGGTAAAGATAAACAGGCCTTTCATCCCCGGCACGGCATAAGAAACCAGATCAATACCATCTTTGAAGGCTTCAAAACCTTCTTTCATATGGTGAATGCCGAGAAACAGAAATCCCAGACCGCTGAGGACATAGCCGATTCCTTTGAGATTTTTAGATTGTTGAAAAACCAAGATGATGCCGAATACCAGCATCGGCATTGCATATGCCGATATTTTCACTTTTAAACCGAAAGCAGCCACCAGCCAGGCACCTGTTGTGGTGCCGAGGTTGGCACCAAATATGATTCCGATGCCGTCAGCAAGTGAAATGAGTCCAGCGCTGAGGAATGAAATCGTCAATACTGAAACCAGTGAACTGGATTGCATTATTGAAGTACTGACAATACCGAAGCTCATGCTTTTCCATAACTTATCGGTGGTGCGCCTAAGGATACGTTCTAGAGCGCCACCGGTAAAGGCCTTGAAGCCTTCTTCCAGCGATAACATGCCGAACAGGAAAATCGCCACACCGGCAGCGATTTCTTTAAAATCCGGACTGATCCAGAAACCATAAGCTAAAACCAGAAAGATACTGGGTAAAAGTATTTTTCGTAACATTACTTTTCCTTTAAAAAAAAGACACTAAATTAATAATCTTTTCACAACACATTTCAGATTTGGTCAACGACTCAAAATTCGAAGGCCTTCCAGACATGTTGACACAGTTAATGATTTTATACCAATTGATTTTGAAAGAGCCAAGCGTTATCGTCCGGCTCCTAGCCGGCAGATAGTACGGGATATGATCAGCCCGCCCCTACCCCGCCGGGCAGTACCGCCCCTGCCGCAAATCGCTTTTCCCTTGACCACACAGGGCGTTCTGGCTATTCTAGCGAAATATTTTCAGATGCTCATAACCGAGCTTAAGAGGGAACCCGGTGCGAATCCGGGACGGGCCCGCCGCTGTAACCGGGGACAAAGGCCGCATCAAGCCACTGCATCATATCATGCGGGAAGGCGCGGCCAGAAGGATGATCCGGGAGTCAGAAGACCTGTCTGAAAAAAGAAAAAACCAGTTCGACCCGACGGCAATACGGGACGACTGAGCATTGCCTCTCTTCATGGACAGGAAGGGTCGGGCGAAGTGTATTCGTGGATAAAATAGGGCATCCCCGGATCTGTACTTTACAGATCCGGGGATTTTTTTTGCCCGCAGGGCGGGGCGATATGCGGCCCTCTGCAAAGAACAGATTCCCTGTTCCTTGAACTTCATCATTGAGAAAACAGATGTATACAACCTACTTTTTCCTTATCATAACCCTGCTCTCCTGCGCCTTTCCTTTGCACGGACTAGCTGAGCCGAACCCCTTCCCGCAGCGCATCGTCTCCCTTGGGCCGATCAACACCGAGAACGTTTATCTGCTCGGAGCGGAAGACCGCCTGGTCGGCAACACCAGCTATTGCGTGCGACCGGAAGCGGCTAGGGATAAGGAAAAGATCGGCTCAGTCATGCAGATCTCCATTGAAAAGATCCTCAGCCTGCGCCCGGATCTGATACTGGCCACCGGCCTGACTCAGCCGCAGCAACTGAAGAAGCTCCGGGATTTGGGCCTGCGGGTGGTGCAGTTTCAGCAACCCTCCTCATTCGCTGAAATTTGCGCTCAGTTCCGTCGCATCGGCGAGCTCCTCGGTTTAGAGAAACGGGCAGACAAGGTGATTCGGGAGGCTGAAAGAAAAGTAAAAGTAGTGGCAGTGGCCACGGCGCATCTCCCTAGGCCCAAGGTCTTTTTGCAGATCGGCTCCCGACCCCTTTTCGGAGCAGCCAAAGACTCCTTCACCCATGATTTTATCGCCCTGAGCGGCGCTGACAACCTCATTGGAGAGCAGCAGCATGGCACGGTCAGCTACGAAAAAATCCTTATGAAAAATCCGGAGGTGATCATCATCGCCATGATGGGCAGTGAAAGCGGCATTGCTCAGAAGGAAAAAAAGAAGTGGCAGGGCTTTCCTCTTACGGCTGTCCAGAATAATCAGGTGTATGTGGTCAGCCCGGACTTGGCGTGTAGCCCCTCCCCGGCCACCTTTGCGGAAACCCTTTCCATCATTGCCGCTCTGATTCATCCTGAACTCCGCAATCAGCCGTCTGCGTCAATACAAAACAGCTCTGGACAGGATTGAAACCGGCACAGTGTCCTTTATATTCGGAAACATATTCGGAAACCGGGCAATACTCCCGACAAAATAAGCCTTCCGCCTCATTGTGCGGGCGGGGGGATATGGTTTAATTTGTTGTCAAGGCGACAGCAACCACCGGCCCGAAGCGTCTGTTGCATTTTTATTTTTTTGTACAACCGAGACAGGATATTGTTACTATGTGGGAAATGATACACAACGGCGGCCCGGTTATGTGGCCGCTGCTCGCCTGTTCAGTCGTCGTGCTGACAGTTATCTTTGAACGGCTTCTCTTTTGGCTGGGTATGGCCCGACGGCGTGACCGACCCTTGCGGGATGAAGTGCTGATCCTTGCCGAGCAGGGGGAGTGGGGGGACATAGAGGAAAAGACGGTGGATAGTGATGACGCTGTGATCCGGGTGCTCCGAGTCGGCATCCTTCATAAAGAGTACGATATGAGCAAGGCCATGGAGTCCGAAGCCCTGCACCTGTTGAAGAAGATGTCGCAGTTCATGACCCTGCTCGACACCATTATCACCGTGGCCCCGCTGCTCGGTATTTTGGGCACAGTGATCGGGATTATCGCCTCCTTCAAAATGTTGGGCAACAGCGGCACGGCTGATCCCAAACTGGTGACTGGCGGTATTGCTCAGGCTCTGATAACCACGGCCACGGGTTTGAGCATTTCCATTTTTACGGTGTTTCCGTATAACTATTTTAAAAGTAGGATTGAGCAGGCTGCTCATCTTATGGAAAAATATGCGACCCGCTTAGAGGTGGGGTATCGAAAAAGGCGGGCGGAGGGCATGCAATGAAATTGCGTAACAGCACTATGGCACCGCCCCGTGTCGAAATGCTCCCCTTGATCGACATAGTTTTTCTACTCCTTGTTTTCTTCATTTACGCCATGCTCTCTATGGCAGTGCATCACGGCCAGCCTGTGGATTTGCCGACCTCGAGCAGTGCCGCTTTAGAGATAAAAGAAGCGATTAGTATCACCATTGAGGCTGATGTCGGAGATCTTGCCAAAGACGGAGACCTGAATATCTCTGTCGGTGAAAACCGGGTGGAGCTCGCTCTGCTGGAGCAGATGCTGAAGAATAGAAAAGAAGTGAGCAAGGACAAAGACCCTGATGTACAGATCTTTGCGGATAAATCGGTTTCCTATCAGGGACTTTTTCAGGTGCTGGACAGGGTGAGGCAAGCGGGGCTGACCCGGATTTCTCTGCAAGCGGAACCGGAGGCTGTTACTCCGTGAACAACAGCGACATAATGAGCCGTTTACTGCCTGCGGGAGCGGCGACCCTCGCTCTGCACGGGATGTTGCTTTCTTGGCAGATGAACCGTTCTTCTGTTGTTCTGCCTACTCCTGAGCCTGTGCAGCGAATTTGCGTTTCACTGCAACAGCCCTGTCCAGTGCATCCCCCAGAAAAAAAGGTTGAGCCCAAGCCACCGGTGGAGAAAAAAGTCCCGTTGCCGATTAAACCCGTAGCGAAACAGCCCTTGCCTGAGCCTCCACCTCCCGTCAAAAAGCAGATTGCTCAAATTATTCCTAAAAAAGCGGCGATGCCGCAACCGGTGCAGCAAGTGAGCGCACCTCTGATTGTCAAAGCGAAAAAGCATAAGCGAAAGGTTGCCAAGATTCCCAAGGCTGCACCGCAACCAATACCACAACCAGTATCGAAACCAAAGCTTCAGCCTAAGCCTAAGCCAAAAATGAAGCCTCAAACTGAGGTGCAACCGATTATCCCGCAGGCTCTGCCGAAAAAGGAAGTAAAGGCGATCAAGGAAGTACCTGTTCAGCCTCCCCCGGTTCTTCCCAAAATCATCGAACGGGTGCCAGCTCGTCCGCCCTTGCCAAAACCTCCGCCTCATCAACCGGTACGGAAAATAGTGGCAGACGCACACCCGGAGATTCCTTGGGAGACTGTGCCGAGCAGGCCGAAACCCATGCCAACCCCTCAGATCATAAGGCAACCAGCAGTTCAGGAGCCTGTGCGCAAGGTTGTGGTACGGAAAAAGATTGAAGATACGCATCCAGAAATTCCTTGGGAAACTGTGCACCACAGACGGAAGCCCTTGCCAACCTCTCAGGTCACAAGGCAACCAGCAGTTCGGGAGCCTGTGCGAAATGTTGCAGTACAACGGATTGTTCAAAAAGCCGTGCCGCATCCTAGAACCTACAGGAAAAGCCTGCCTGTCAGGCAAACCAGAAAAATTGTGGGATATCCACAGGAGCGCAGTCGAGCGACCGCCCCGTCACGAACAACGACAGCGAGAAAAATCCGCAAATCTTCTGTTGCACCAAAGCAGGTTAGAAGCACGCCGGGAGGAGCATCGCAGGGCCGCAAAGGGCCGATTCAGGAAGCTGCGCCGCTCTACCAAAGCAATCCTCCGCCGGAGTATCCCCGACTGGCCCGACGGCGTGGACTGGAAGGCGTTGTCATGATTGAAGCCTTCATCGACAACAACGGCAGGGTGGCTGATCTGCGGCTCTTTAAGGGTTGCAAGCATCCTATTTTAAATAAAGCCGCTCTGAAAGCCGTGCGCAACTGGCAGTTCACTCCCGGCACAGTCGGCGGTCAACGACAGCAAATGTGGGTTAAGGTGCCGGTGCGTTTTCAGCTGAGATAAGTCCGCGCCCGACCTGTCCGGGCATTTTGCCCGACAAAATGAGGTGCCCGCCTTATTGCAAGGGAGATGTTGATGTGTTTTATTTTTATTTTATGAAAATAAATGAGGTCGTAAATAAAATCGGCGGTAATCAACAGCAAAGGAGCGGCACAATGAGCGCACATACACAACAGATGATCAATAAAGAATATGACTGCCCTCTGACCCAAAAACATGTCAATCTTCAGATCAAGCAGGATCAAAACTCTACGTCCGACAAACCTGAGCTTTGTTCAAATATTGGAGAATGCGGTTGCGGCGTGGTGAAAATTATTTACGGCATGAGTTATACAGTTGACTGGCAGAAATGTTCTTTGTATTCGGAGAATACAGAGCATTAACACCGGGTCGAGTTCATCCTTTTTTTCTGACTTACCATATTTGTTCCACCTTACTTTTTTCAAATTTCCTCCTTGGTGATCATGGTGCCGCAGAGTATTGCGTCATGATCGCCCCCTTTCTTTTTGCTTTCTACTTTCCTTTGTTTCGGCTTTCGCAGCGGTCATTTTAGTTTGTGTTCAGGGATTACATATCTTCAATGTAATAAAGAGACAGTTTTCCCGTAACGCTTGCGAAAAACTTCTTTCCGGGTCTGGTCTATACGCAAAAAGTTGTGAACAGACGAGCGAGCAGGCGAATCTATAAAATTTTTAGGTGAATTAACGTATTGAAATAAAGAGATATACAATAAGAGTGGCTGGGGGACAGGGATTCGAACCCCGATAAGCGGAGTCAGAGTCCGCTGTCTTGCCATTAGACCATCCCCCAGCAGGTTGGAAGGCAGAAAAGAAGATAAAGAAAAGAGCGACAAATGTCAAGAAAAAATATTGCGCCCCGCAAGATATTTATTATTCCTTGACAATGTTTTTGTCCGACTGAGGATGGACGTAGCAGTCAACGGTGTAGTGTGAGTATCCCCGTTCGATTTCCAGCCAATCGACAAAAGCGCGTAAATGAGAAGTATTCATGAATCAGGTGTTGAAAGCCTTTTGTATACGGTTTACAATAAAAAGTTTGACACGAGACAACAATTCTACTCCTGATGGAATATGGTGCAACCGGGATTTTATACCAGGAACCTCTGATGGCCAAAAGAACCTTTGAAAATGCCCTGACAAAGCTGGATTTGATTACGACGGAACTTGAACAGGGTGAACTGGGGCTGGATAAAAGCCTGCAAAAATTTGACGAGGGCGTTCAACTGGTCAAATTTTGCAGTGAAAAATTGGAAGAGGCGCGCTGTCAGGTTGATCTATTGCTGAAAAAAAACGATAAACTTGTCGCGGTTCCTTTTGCGGAGAATGCAACTATCAGGCCGGATACCGCCGATTGACCATCTCTTCCGTTACGACAGATCCGAAACCCAAGGATACTATACTATGCCGTCCATAATGAATATCCCCACCGAGGGAACAACCCGCCTGCTGGACACCATAGATTCTCCTGAAGATCTGCGCGGATTTAATCTCAAGGAACTGGAACAGCTGGCCTCTGAAATCCGGGAAAAAATAATTACCACTGTGGCCGAAACCGGCGGCCATCTCGCTCCCTGTCTGGGAGTGGTCGAGCTGACTCTGGCCCTGCATTATGTTTTTAAAACACCTGCTGACAAACTGGTTTGGGATGTGGGGCACCAGTGCTACGCCCATAAATTGATTACCGGTCGTCGGGATCAATTCCATACCCTCCGTCAGTATCAAGGCATGAGCGGTTTTCCCAAACGCTCTGAAAGTGAGTACGATGTGGTGGAAACCGGGCACAGCTCTACTTCCATCTCCTATAGTCTCGGTCTGGCGGCGGCAAAAGAACTTCAGGGGGACGACAGCAAAGTCATCGCCATTATCGGTGACGGCTCAATGACCGCCGGTCTGGCTTTTGAGGGCCTGAATCACGCCGGTGATTTAGACAAAAATCTGATTGTTATCCTCAATGACAACGAGATGTCCATTTCGCCGAATGTTGGGGCCATGTCCAGTTTTCTGAGCAGGAAACTGACTTCAAAAACCATCCGTAACCTCAAGGATCACGTTGAGGAACGGTTAAAATCAATGTCGTCTGTCGGGGAAAATATTCTCAGCGTCCTGCGCAAGTCCGAGGAGAGTATAAAGGGATTTTTTACGCCGGGTATGCTCTTTGAAGCCTTAAAGTTTGAATATATCGGCCCTATTCCCGGTCATGAGCTGGAAGGGTTGATAGCGACGCTGAAAAATGTCCGTGATAACAGCCACGGCCCGGTGCTTATCCATGTCCTCACCACCAAGGGCAAGGGCTATGGACCGGCTGAAAAAAATCCTGGTGAGTATCATGGACTCGGCCCTTTTTC
>CBDTVG010000086.1:0-7694 GCA_965363745.1 uncultured Candidatus Electrothrix sp.
CTTCAGTTCTTCAGTTCTTCAGTTCTTCAGTTCTTCAGTTCTTCAGTTCTTCAGTTCTTCAGTGCGGTGAATTGTTTGATATTGCAGAAGAATTAACTATCGGCTTTTCAAAAATTACAAAAGAATCTATTATTTATGACTCCCGAATTATCAAAATATTTAGATATATAGTCACTCCTTCAATAAGCCAAATGAAGTTTGGACAACTGTTTGGTTTATCAACCATTGAAACATTAGAAAGAGATAAGCTGGTAGATGGAAAAAAAGCGGGAGTACTGAAATCTATTGCACCAAAAATTGCTGATTTTATTAATAGAGGGCTTGATCGAACAAGATTTATATGGCTTGATGAAGAAATTAGTTCTGCACAGATGAGGTTAGCTTTAGAATATTCTAAAAAATGGACATGTTCTTTAATAGCTGACCAAAATTCTCAAACACAATACAGGAATTGGAGGAAAACACGTCAAGAGGATTCTATTGAACATCAGCTTATTGAGCTTGGTTATATTCGATCTACTTTTTCTGGTGAGATAACAAGAAAAAATGATATAAAAATTGGAGAGTACTCAAAAGAACAAAAAGTTCTTGGTGGAACAAGTCAGAAAGCTGATTTTATTGTTCGAAAAAAGCAGGGTGGACAGTTAACGCTTATTGAGGCTAAGGCGGTAGGCGTTCAAGTCGATGCTTACAAACGTATTAAAGAATGTTGCGATAAATCAAGAGACTGGAGCAGTAATAAAGATTTTGGCGATATGCAAACAGTTGCAGTGATAGCCGGTTTTTTTAATCCTAAAAATATAGATGCTCTTATTCGAGCTAATATAGCAATAATCTGGGAACATAGACTTTCAGATTTTGGTCAAATTTTATAAGGGGCAACATGGATCAATTTAATTGCGTCAGTCTTTTTTCCGGTGCTGGTGGTCTAGATATCGGCTTTGAACGAGCTGGTTTTCGTACTATATCAATGTGTGAGATTGAAGAAAAATTTCATAAATCATTATTGAAGAATCAAGGGTGGAAACATCATGATGGTTATTGTTATTTTAACGATACAAAAATTATAAATAATGATATTAGAAATCTTACTGGAGAAACTCTTAGCCTTGGCCAACAAGTTGATCTTGTAATTGGTGGGCCTCCGTGCCAATCATTTTCTAGTGCAGGTAAACAAAGAAGCATTTTAGATTCAAGAGGGCTATTGGTTGAAGAATTTATTCGAATCGTTTCTGAAATTTCTCCACGAGCTTTTTTATTTGAAAACGTAAGGGGGCTTGTTACTGCCAGAGATGCATCAGGCACTCCCGGAGCAGTTATAAAAAAAATTCACAGCTCGTTTCAATCCCTCGGTTACAGTTGCAGAGCTGGACTGTTGAATTCTGCTGATTATGGCTCTTGCCAGCGGAGAGTTAGGTGTTTTATCGTCGGGGTGAAAAATGGGGAAGCACCTTGTTTCCCCTTGCCTACCCATTATGATAATAAAGGGAAAGAAGTTTCATTATTCTTAGCTCCGCGGAAATCATTAGAAGAATTTCTTGATAATTATGCTGACAAAAATGAAGAAAACTATGTTTATCCAACAGAAGCACTGGGGCGACAACTAAAAAATATTTCAAATGGTTCAGGTGTAAAAAGTAAGGGAAAACCAGAGCCAACAAGACCGGGAGGCCACTGGGGTTATAGGCAAGGTACATTCATTGCGGATTTAAAAAAGCCTGCCCGTACAGTTACAGGATCTTCAAGTCAGGATTGGATTAGGTGGGACGAAAAACTTAGGAGGCTTACCTTATTAGAGGTTAAAAGGTTGCAAGGATTTCCTGTTGACTGGAACTTCTGTGGTACTAAGGCTCAAATTTTTAAACAAATAGGAAATGCTGTCCCGGTATGTTTTGGTGAGTTGTTAGGTAAATCAATACAACAACACCTGCTTTGTGGGCATAAGGAAAAGTCCGTTCCTATTGAATTGCCTAACAAATTCCATTCTTATATCTCTTATACCAAGAAAGACCATGAAAAGAATAAGTCTGCCCGGTCAATTCACCATCATTTTAACAAAATGATGGTGACTGAATCTAACAGATAGCTGTGTCCTCCGGCCTGATAGTTTATATTCGAGTTGCTCGAAGGTCGCATAACAGATCTTATGTGAAATAAAAAGGACAGCCAGCTTATGTTTGCGGCTCTTTGATTTATATGCAGTTGGATAGAGGTGCTTTTTCGCCCACTTTGATGATTTTCAGGTGATCAACAAACGGGCTGAAGATTTCACCAACGTTCATACTTCCGCCAACAGCAAAGCCAAATTTTCCGCAGCAAAGGCAATACTCGAATCCTGGCCCAAGGCGATCTGATAGTTGGTGACAGCCTCCTCGTTTCGGCCAAGCCGTTGTTGATTCAGAGCCAGATTGGCGTAATCAATGGCTGAGACAGGATTTAGCTGCACCGCCCGTTGAAAATGATGCACGGCCTGCTCAAACCGGTCGGCCTTAAAATGGCAGACCCCTAGGATATTATGAATATCCGGTCGTTCTTCATCGCATTCTAGCCCTTTTTCCAACACCGGCACAGCTTCTTCAAACCGTCCCAAATTCCGAAGACATCTGCCAAGGTAGGAAAAGATATAGGGTTTATCCTCTTCATTAGGTTCCAAGACCAAGGCCTGCTCAAAACAGTTCAGGGCCGGTTCCACCATCTCCTGATCATAAAAATTTCGACCCCGGTAAAATTCCAAATAATAGGAATCTGGTCGTTCCTTCTGCATTGCCGACAGCTTATCGTCTAAAGCGGCAGGCTCCAACAGCTCGGCAGCCAATTTGGCCGCAAAAAGCGGAGCATCACCGGAGGTGGCCCGCTCTCGGAAATGGGCACCGGGAATAATGGTGTAGGCCGCCGGGATTTGCAAATCAGGATGCACGGTGTTCACCACCAGCACCTCCATGTCAATTTTTTGCAGGGCCGCAAGGCAGTTGTGCAGTTCCTCCAACATATCGTCCGCATCAAGATCAGGCAGTTGATCTATGGAAACTGTCTGCTCAGGATCGAAGAGATAATCCACTTCTTCCAAACTGAGCGGTTTGGGCAGGCCGGAAGCCACGTAATTGGACCCAGACTCAAAATCACCGGACAGCTGGGCCACCTCGGTCAAAGCGCGAATCAGGGCTTTATCTGGCCCCGGCGTAGTTCCTGCGGTGTAGACCAGTTCACTCTTTTCAGGAAAGGTAGCTGGATCCCAGGCCAAGGCCCCGACCGTCGGGATACCCGTATCCAGAGAGAAATCATTAACCTGCAAGGTGATACCGTTACGCTCGAATTTATCAATCAGGGTACGGGCCACCGAATCAGTGACTGTGCTCAAATCAATGGTCGGAGTACGAATCCTCTCTCTGGCGATTACGGCGCAGACATGGCGTTCCACCACCTCGCTGATCCCCTGAAGGACAGCCTCTTCAATGGTATTGCCCGCACAGGGGCCGTTGAATTCGTTGATGGCGTAAAACCAGGAAAACGGCACCAGCACATCTTCATCCCTGCTGATATTCTTGGCCCAGGTCCAGCGCATAGGCAGACCGGCCAGCAGGCGTTCCAACTGCTCCGGGGTGCGATCACTATCATGAACCGACTGAAGCAGGGCTGATATCGGCAGCACAGGATAACCAGACTCCCGCATAGCCGGATAATCACCAAGAATGAAATTATCCGGGTTCTTGAGAAAAGAAAAAAAACTGAATCGTTCGCCTAACTCCATGCAGGCACTGGCCTTGGACTGCTCCGGGGTAGAGCCTTTCCCCATTTGCTTCTTGGTGCCGATAGTCTCCAGAGCATCTTTGCCGCAGACACTGAAAAATACCGGGATGTCAAGTCGTCCTGTGTCGATCCGTTGTACTTCTTTGAGGATATCCAGACCGGTTGCCGCCAATCTTCGTTGAAAGCGTTCCACAGTCTGTTCGGGAGTGCAGGCTTTATCCTGATCATAGGTATACTGTTTCGGGCAGCTTTGCAGACGAATGGTATTTTTTTGCATGGTATGGAAATTAAGGTTCATAGTTTACGGTTGCTTCTTCCAAGTATTCTATTTTATTTTCTGAGAGATATACACGCCTGTTGTCAGCTGTTTCTAAAACTAACCATCTGTTGAACCGATTGTATCCTTTGCTTATGAAACCGCCACTTTCTTTCACATGTTCTCCAGCATACCCTAATATCTTAACATTACTATAAATCATCTTTTCCTTATTATGATCAGAGCAGATTACATCGTAACGTTTGGTAAAATCAATCATGAAGTTTTCTTGAGGAACATCTTGGCCTGCAATTTGCGGAACATGGGCAAGATTTTCAACATTACTGCATTCACTGAGCATTGCTGATCCAAAAAATCCCAAGATCACACCAACAACTATATAAAAAACATTTTTCATAACCGTTCAACATTTCCGGCAGAGGTTACCCACAAGTTTTTACCCTTCTCCGTTACCATCGATAAAATGTTCAAGTATATCGTTCCAGAAAGCACCATATGGCTGCATGATACAAATTCTTGCGGCCTCAGCGGTCTCACTGGTCGCCCGCAAGGTGATATCCAACCGTTCCCTGGGCACCAGACTGCCGAGTCGATCCGGCCACTCAATAACCGTCAGACCGGGGCCGCCGATATAATCAGCCAGACCGGCACCTTCAACATCCTCTTCACCGGAAAGGCGGTAGCAGTCCATATGAAAAAGAGCGATACGACCGGGATACTCATGCAGCAGGGCAAAAGAAGGGCTGGTCACATATTGTTCCGGCGGAACCTCAAGACCGACAGCGATGGACTGGGTCAGGGTTGTTTTACCCACACCGAGATCACCGTGTAAAAGAATAACATCACCTTTTCGGGCAAGTTTGCCTAGCTGTTCTCCTAATCGGGCTGTGGCCGCAGCATCTTGCAAAAACAGCTGGCGGGATTCCTTTTCAAGGCTCATGAGAGGCCATCCATATTTTCTTATTTTTTCCGATTTAGATTAAAATCCACCGGAATAGTAAAAGCGACAGCTGTGCCCTCGCCGATATTGGATTGAATATCAACACTGCCGCCCAGCATCTTGACCCGCTCCGACATGGAGGTCAGGCCGATTCCCCTCTGACTCGGCGGCTGGTCGGCCACTTCCTCCAGGTTAAACCCTCTGCCGTTATCAGTCACTTGGAGATGCACCTCGTTCTCATTCACCCTGATTGCAAAATCAATATGGGTCGCCTTAGCATGTTTGCAGATATTATTCATGGTTTCCTGAACAAGGCGGTAGACAATACGCTTGCCGTCCGCAGAACTGATCACCGTGAGCGGGGCCGGATGAAAACAACAGGTTATTCCGTGGGTGCCGATGAAATTTTCAACAAGATGCCGAAGAGCGGCATCCAGTCCAAGATCATCAATAATAACCGGGCTGAGATTTTTTGACAACCGGCGAACCTCCTCAATTGTCTGTCTGATATCTTCTCTGAGCTTGTTCAGCCAGATCTTGAGTCGCTCCTGCTGATTCTCCTGCTCGTTGCCGAGGTCGTGCTCCATAATACTGATTTGCATCTTCAACGCGGCCAGTGACTGGCCAAGTTCATCATGCAGTTCCATGGCGATCCGCCGTTGTTCATCCTCCCTCGCGGTAAACAATGCCGTTGACAAGTTGCGCAGGTCTGTTTCCGAAGCCCGCAAACGCTTATTGGCATGCGTGAGTAAATAATTCTGGGTAAGGATCTCTTTCTGTAACTCAATATTTTCTCGCCTTAATCTCCAGGTATACGTTGCCTGAGAGAGCACCATCCGCATTTGAACAATTTCCCACGGTTTGACAATGAACTGGTATATATGCCCTTTGTTGATAGCGGCGATAATATCGGAAGTGTTGAGAAAACCGGTTATAATAATGCGCACCGTATTTTCATCCAGCTTGTAAATCCTGCTCAGCAGGTCCACGCCGCTCATGCCGGGCATGGATTGATCAGAGAGCACCATAGCAATATCCTCTTTCCACCTGAATAGCTCAAGAGCCTCTTCACCGGAGGTGGCGCAGAGGATATCGTATTCCCCAGTAAAGCAGCTAACAAAGAAGTCCATGCTTTCAGGGTCATCCTCTACCAGCAGTATTTTGAGTCTGTCTTGTTGTTTCATAGTAGAGAATCAGCCGCCTTTGCTGGGAACAGCGAATAGGGCATCAAGGATGACCGCCGTAAAGGTCAAACCGGTCAAATCTTTAAGTGTATTCTAGGAAAAAATGATAAGTGTATGAAGCAACTGAATATACTTTCTTTTCCTGACAGCAGGACAACCTCTTCTGCTCACACCTCAGATGCGTTTCTGACGACTCGATCCTGAGCGTCAAACTGATAGATATCCTCCCATCGATATTTGTTTCCTCCGAGGTAGTAGGAGTTGGCATCGGTGTCGAACAGGGCTTTGCATCCATCACAGAATAGACTCCGCTGTTCGGATTCCTTTGAAACACGTTGAGGATTGATTATCATTCGCCTTAGCATTCTGTATTCAGAAGAATTCCAGACGGAACGCACTCCGTCCGAAAAAACGTTGCCCACGACATGCGAATCCCCGTTCTTACTGTACTGCTCCATATGACGATAATTGCAACACGGAATAACATCACCGTTATACTTGACCATCATATAGAGCCAAGGCCATTTGCAGAGAGGGAAAAATCCCCCGGCCTTTGCGCCGGTTATGCGGATGCGTTCAGTCGGGATGCTGTTGGGCCCCTGAAATGTGCCGAAAAAATGTGTAAAAGCATCCACACCCCGGTTTTTGCACCATTCCTGAGCCTCCGCAAGATGGTTTGTGTTATGCTGGAACTTGATGTACTGAACCTCCACTGTGGGGCGGCGGGACGATCCGCACAGCTCTCCGCGAAACCGCAACAAACGCTCAAGGTTGTCGAGAACTTTTTCAATGTTTCCTCCGACTCGTGTTTTCCGATACGATTCCTGTTCCATACCGTCCAGACATACCGTGATATGGGTCATACCGGAAGTGATCAGGTCGCGTAACCGTTGATCCGACAGACTGAAGCTGAAATTCGTGCTGATATGCGAATTCAGTCCGGCAGTACGGGTAGCATCGCAAAATCCTACCAGCTCAGGATGCATCAGTGGCTCTCCGAGATAGTACAGCGACACGGATGAGGTCTTTCCGGCCACTTGGTCAAGCAGCATTTTGAAGTCGGCTAGCTTCATTTTTTGCCCCGCATGAAAATCCTGATCCGCACACGCATCTTCGTCAGCAGCAGCGGACGGTCTGGCATGGACGCAGTGAGAACACGATAAATTGCAGAGAGGAGATATATCCACCTTGAGAGCGACAGGCCATGAAACGAGCCGCTCACGTCTTGTCCCATATTCCATGGCGGCACCAGCCAGATTGGCATACTGCCGGGCATTCGCTCCTTTCATCAACCATCCGAATCTACGGAATGTACCTTTTAAGAAAGTGAGCATCTTGTTGTAAGAAAGTAGTTTATACTTGCCTATTTCTATTTTTTTCATAACCACAATTTTTCTCCTATTTTTTTATCAAAGCACTGTCCCTGACAGTACCCAACTACGCCAACCTAACATCCAAAACATCCACCATCCGACCAGAATACAAGTTCCGCACCATATCCGCCAGCTAGCGAAGTTATTCACCGTGATATTCAAATCGGTTAGGG
>CBDTVG010000087.1:0-7656 GCA_965363745.1 uncultured Candidatus Electrothrix sp.
TGTCGCTCCCCGCCGGAAAGACGAACTCCGCGCTCTCCGACCACAGTGCTGTAGCCGTCAATCATTTTTTTTTCAATCACAGAGTGAATCTGGGCCATAGAAGCAACCTCTCTTATCCACTCGTCATCACGTTGTTCATCTGCTATGCCGAAGGCTATATTACGAGCGACAGTGTCGTCCAGCAAAAAAATATCTTGCGGCACATAACCGATGAACCGTTGCCACGACTTTATTTTTTCTTCAGAATCAAGCGGGATGCCGTCAATCAGCATTTGGCCGCTGTCTGGAATATGAAGACCGAGAATAAGATCAACAAGGGTAGATTTTCCAGAGCCTGTTTCTCCGATAAAGGCAACTGAAGTGTTTTTCCGGACAGTCAAATTGATATTTTTGAATACGGGATATCGGCTTACGGAGTAAGAAAAGTTGATATTTTGCAATACAATTTCCGACTGGAATTGTTCCAAGGGGTCGGAAATATCTTGATTATACGTTGTTTTTTTAGAGGAACTTTTGGAGGCGGTTATGCCCGGTTCCTTGAAATATTGTTCTTCTTCCACATCCAAAAATTCTTCATACACCTCATCCAAGGTATAGCGCATTGTTTGGATATTGGAGAGCTGACTGTAGAGCATCTGTACGGCGGGAAGGAGACGATAACCGGCCATGGCGATCAGGCCGAGTCCGGGCAGAGAAGCAACGAAGTTCTGACCGAGAAAGAGCGAGCGAAGGACAGTAAGAATCATAACTGCAGGCAAAAGCGGCTCAATGAAATATTTAGGGCCGTTGCCTATAACCGGCATCCAAGCCTGTATCACGGCCAGCCGATTGGAATTTTCTTCAATTCTTTGGAGAAAATGGGAGGAGACACCATGCACTCTGACGGGCTTGACGCCTGCTATAAACTGACCGGTTTGGTGAAAAACGCCACGCCAATGCGACTTAAGTTCATCGGAAATCTTCGCCCTGAATTTGTAAAGCAGGAAGAAAATCAACAGATAAGCGACTCCCAAAACCAACATAATAAAAAATGCGATTTTCGGTTCGGCGGTGATGACAACGGCAAGAAGAGCCAGTGCAACAAGAAGTCTGGAAGTGCCGTCTATCAGTGGACTCAGTACGCCGTTAATGAATTGAAAAATATCCTGGGTTGTTTTTTTTATGAGCACCGAAGAATTTTGCCGCAAAAACCAGCTATACGGTCTGGCATTCATACGGTCCAACATGCGCATTCGCAACCAGTGAGCAAAGCCCCAAGTAAATCGGGCCCGATAGAATTCACCATACATGCTGGCACCATTGCCGAAAAAAAAAGCCGCAATCAGCCCGAATCCTGTAACAGCAAGCAACTGTTCATAGCTTTTTCCCGGTAGCAGAAACAGTAACCAACGCCCGACACCTGACTGATCAAATTTTTCAGGCTCAGCGGCAAGAGCAAGAAAGGGAAAAACTGCGGCAACTGAAATAATCTGAGAAAACGCCTGAAGCAGAGATATCAAAAAAACCATTACGAGCCTGCGCCCTCCGTAAGGACGCACTAAGGTATGCACCTGCTTCAGCAGTCGAATAAATCCTGCGCATTTTGAAGTAAAAGAAGAAAACAAATGAGGTGGTCAGGTATAATTTTTATCGGGTGAAGAATGATTACCGGAAGACACATTGTCCTCCGTTATGAAAAAATGATGCATAACCACGTATCCCCACCGCCGGGCCCAAGGGCAACTCGGAGGTGTCAGGAAGGGCACCCGTCGCCAGGATTGAATGCTGGGATTACGCTGTTGCCATAGATTGATCGGAGTCGTAAAACCGCTCTTTGGACGATGAATAATTGTATCCGGCAGGGGATCAAGAGGAGTATGCGCCAGCCAGTGTTTATTTTGTGTATTTGCTTGCAGCATAGGCAAGCCCGCAAGCATGGAAAGCAACTTGGCATCAACTAGCGGCACCCGAATTTCCAACGAATGTGCCATGCCAGCCCAGTCCGCATCACGGAGCAATTGATTGCGCATATACAGTCCGCTTTCCAACACAGCGACTTGAGCAAAATCAAATATATCAGAGTTAGGGTTTGATCCGAGCAGAGAGGCGATATGCTGGAGAGGGCGCAACCGTGCCAGCCCTGCTTCGGCCTGCTCCTTCCCCATAAGGGCAGGCAGCTCCCAAGGCATAAAGACTCCACGCCGCAATAGCCAAGCACCGGGCCAGCTTCCGCCATATTCCAGCATACCAGCCAATTTTGGACTGGCTGTTGGATACTGGTCACTGAACGCATTGAACCCCCAACGGAATAATCTGCCGACCAAAGGAATTTTTGACGGCACCGCCAGCTTTCTGACCCATTTGGGAATATCTGTAAACGAAGGGTATCCGCCGAACAGCTCGTCACCGCCTAGGCCGGAAATAACCACCTTAAGCCCCTGTTCCTTGGCCGCCTTGGCGACGAACCAGGTGTTGATCCCGTCACTACTGGGCTGATCCATAGCATCAAGAATTGCGGGCAGATCCTGTTGAAATTCCTGTTCCGTAACGGTGCGAATCATATGCTCCGCGCCGTATTTTTTCGCAACCTGCCGGGCCAACGGGGCTTCATCGCCGTGCTGTCCCTCAAATTCCTGAAAGGCGAGGGTGATGGTTTTCAGAGGTTGTTTTCCGTTGCCGATTTCAGCCATCAAAGCGACAAGGGTTCCTGAATCAATCCCGGCGGAAAGAAATGCGCCCACCGGCACGTCAGCAACCATGTGCTGTCGGACGGAGTCGAGCACGACATTACGCACATTTTGTTGTACTTCCTCAATAGTCGAAACCTCTCCCGATGTGTTCTTCAACGCATCCGTCCATGCCTCGGCCAGAGAAAAATATCGAATAGGAGTATGCGCTCCGGTCTCGTCCACCCAAATATAACTGCCAGCAGGTACGGAGCGGATTTCCTGATACAGCGTCCACGGCTCAGGAACACTGCCAAGAAGATAAAAACCGGTAAGTCCGGCTGGTTCAGGAGTGCGAGATATTTCGCCTCCCGCCAACAAGGCTTTCACCTGTGAGGCCAGACGCAGGGTCCAGCCGTCATCCGCATAATACAGCGGCTTAATTCCGTAAGGATCACGTGTAAGCAACATTGCATTTTTTTTTGCATCCCAGAGTGCGAAGGCGAACATTCCCCGCAGATCAGAGAGCATTGCCGGGCCTTTTTCCGCATACAGGTGCAGGAGCACTTCAGTGTCGGATTGAGTGCGGAATTGATACCCCTTGCTTTCAAGTAAATTCCGTAAGGCACGATAATTATATATTTCTCCGTTAAAACTGATAACCAGTGCGCCATCCGGGGTGGACATGGGCTGGGCCGCATTTTCCGAAAGATCAATAATGGCCAATCGCCGATGTCCAAGAGCTGTCCTGCCGTCAGACGAAAACCACTCGCCGCAACCGTCCGGCCCGCGGGCGGTCATGTAGTCCCGTATTCTTCGCAGTTCCCGCTGATCCGCTTTTGCTGCGGCATAATGGTAGCTGTGAATGCCTGCTATTCCGCACATGATGCATACCGTTCCAAATACCGTTCCATGTTCCGCCTGCGGAATTTCATTCAGGTTGCCGAGATTATCAAATCAGCACATGAAATCAGCGTATGAAGAGATGTTTTTCGAGCAGCTTGATAACGTGCCTGTTAAATTTATCTCGACCAAAAGCAAGATGAACTTTATCGGCAAGGTCGTTCTCTTTTTCCGCATCAAGAGCCTTGTGAATGGTTGAACAGAGGCTGTTTATAGAGATCAGCATCCCAAGTTGTCCATCCTGAAGAGCATCTGGACAGCCTCCCGCATTCAGTGCAACAGCCGGAGTATTACCCGCCATTGCTTCAAGGAAAACAATCCCGAATCCCTCTCCCGTACTCGGCATGACAAACACATCCGCACTGCTGTATAAAGATGCCAGCCTGCTGTCTTCAATCCGGCCTAAGAATTTGACCTGTTCAGCCACACCGAATTCCTCTGCCAAGTTGACAAGTCGTTGCGTATCATCTCCGGTTCCGGCGATCAAATACAGGAGTTCCAGATGATTTTTGAGCAATTTAGGCAGACAGGCAATAACCAGATCATGGCCCTTATACTGTTCATCGGCAGCGAGACGGCTGACGGTCAGCAGAGCTTTTTCCCGGCCCGTGACAAAGATATCCGGGAATTCTTTTCTCGCCTGTTGCGTATCTATCGGTTGAAAACGGTCAGCAAGAGTGTTTGGCAAAATTTTAACCTTGGCTGGATCCAGATTCGCCCATTGCAAAAATCTTTGTCTGGTGTGCCTGCTGACACTGGTGACCAAAGCGATATTCTTAATATACCGAAAAACAGGACGGGACGGTTTTTCCCAAGCGTCGATGCCGTGTATTTGCAACCAGAGAGGAATACTCAGCAAGCGGGCGATGAATCCGGCCAAAGGCAACAGGTTTAAATGCCCGCAAAATAGGTAAGCCGGTTTTTTAAGGAAACAGCTACGCAAACTCTTAAGAATATACAACGGCTTATTACTGATACCCTCCAGCTGGACAAGACCCTGTGCAGGAACACAGCGATGCCCGTTCATCGGCAGGACAATAATTTCGTCCACCAGCTCGGAAGCCGCAACTGAAGATAACAGTTCCCGATTATACCGGGCAATGCCACCTGACGCTCCATAGCCGTCTGTAATCAAAGCGAATATACGCACAACAATAAAAAAATAAACGCATGGATCATCAGTCCGCTATCTTCAGTAAAGCTGAAACCATACTCCTGCGCAACTGTTCAACCCGTTTTAAAATGTAAGGGCTTGATGTTTCATTACGCATATCTTTCATAAGCAACAGTGTGCCAAAATTAGATGCATCCCCGGCAACGAAACTATGGAGCGGCAGTTCAATCCTGAGTAAAAATTCCTGACTGACAGGGAGTATACCTGTGTTTTTGGGAGATGTCCAGCTAAACCGCCGCTTTGACGGACTTTGACTGGATGCGAAATTGCGCTCAACAGCATGAAATTCCGCATAATCAAATTCCAGAGCATTCAATGATCCGCATATCGCCGCCCAAAGGCTGTCATAATCAGCGGCTTTGACGATCTTAAACTGATGGTTTAAAAACAGACGGCGTTCAGAGCTGATGCCCGCCTCATCGGAAAGATCACGGGCCCAGATGGAAACCCCGCGCATGGTGACGAGGTCGGATTCTCCGAGGTAACGGGTTAAACCGATAACACCTATCCCTAAAGCGAAAAGGATCAGGGCGGAAGTGTCATTCTGGGCGTGTACGAGAATGATGGCGCACATGCCGAGAAAGACAGTGAGCGTATAGAGAAGTAGCACGGCTCGCCGGTGGGTATAGCCGAGCTTGACCAACCGATGGTGAATGTGTTCGTTATCCGGCAGAAACATGCTTTGTCCGTTGGTAAAGCGCCTGATAGGTGTCCATAAGGTGTCAATCAGGGGGATGCCCAAGGCGATAACCGGTATCAACATGGCTGTGGCCACTTGCCCCTTGATCGCATCAACAATACTGAGGGAAGCTAGGCAGTAACCGAGGAGGTAGCTTCCGCTGTCACCCATAAAGATGGAAGCCGGGTAAAAATTATAGCGTAAAAAACCTGTCAGTGTGCCAGCGAGAGCGGCAAAGGCCAAGGCTGAAACGATTTGACCGCTCACAATGCAGATAAAAAGCATGGCGAGTGAAACAAACAGGCATATTCCCGCCGCAAGTCCGTCAAGTCCGTCAACAAGATTGATGGCGTTGATAACCAGCACAAACCAAAAAACAGTGACAGGAAGGGAAAAAACGCCTAAAGGAAAACCGGGCCCAAATGGGGTTGTGATCGCCGTAATTTGAAAACCGCAAAAATAGACAAACAGAGCTACAATGAGTTGACCCGTGAATTTAAACAGAAACGAAAGCCCTCGGATATCATCTATGAGGCCGAGCAGGAAAATTAATGTCGCGCCGACCGCGAAACAGGTCGTTCGACTGTCGGCAAACAAATTTTGAGCGGCGAGGCTCTGCGCGCGAAGTGGAAACAATAGAGCGAACGGGAAGAAAAAACCGAGAAAAAGAGCGATACCACCAACTCTCGGCACTTTTCTCTTGTGTATTTTACGTCCTGACGGTTTGTCGATCAGGTCAAAACGCAATGCCTGTTTTCTGATAGCGGGTGTCACGGCCAAGGTGAACAAACACGCCGTGATCAAGGCGAACAGAATAGTGGTCATTCAAATATCTATAAGCCTATGCCGCCGAAAATATGAAAAATCAGAACGACAGAGAAACCATCTCGCCGAAGGTGATGACACCCCGCACCATTTCCAAGCTCTTGGCTTTTTCCATGGCATCATCAAAGGTGTCGAGAGTAAACCTATGTGAAATCAAATCTGAAACAATAATCGCTTCCTCTTTAATCAATTGCAGGCATTTTTTAAAATCATTCGGTGTCGAAGCATAGGTGCTGGTCAAAGTAATTTCTTGGTAATGGAGCCATCGCGGGTCTATCTTCACCTCAGTGTCCGGGGCGGCTCCAAATATATTACATATCCCGCCCTTGGATATTAACTTGAGGCATTCTTCAATAATATCAGGAATCCCAATAGATATAATCACCACGTCAGCACCGTGCCCCTCGGTGATCCGCATGACTTCATCATGGAGATCGCTCGTGCCGGAATTAATTTGGTGGTCCGCCCCCATCTGGCCCGCCATCGTCAACCGGGTATCAACAATATCAGCGACTATAACCTCGCAACCTGACCATTTCGCTGTTTTCAAATGCATCAGCCCCATGGCACCGCCGCCGATGATCAGCACCGTCTGTCCCTCTTTCATCCTGCTTGCCCGGGCCGCAGCGAATGTGCAGGAGAGAGGCTCGGCCATGACTGCGTCTTCAAAGGACATTTCGTCATCAAGTCTGACCAGCCCGCCGATATTGATTATTTCTTTGGGAATTCGGACATACTCCGCATATGCGCCGTCGATGCCGTGACCGAGGCCGAATGCGTTCTCACAGAGGTTGTAACGTTTTTGCAAACAATAGCGGCATGTTCCGCAAACAGCCATAGGATAAGCCGCAACCGGATCCCCTACAGCAAATTCCCGCACACCTTCTCCCATCGCGCTGATTTCTCCGGCAAGATCATGTCCGAGGATGGCGGGCAGTTTTTTCGTCAACCCTTCGCCAAATATGGTTTTGACATCTTTTCCACAAATCCCGGCAGCTTTGGTTGCGACAACAACTTCACCCGGCCCGGCGACAGGATCAGCATAATCTTCTATACGGATATCATTTGCACCGTAAACGACAGCAGCTTTCATAATAGACGGTAAGAGTTGAAGGTTCAGAGTTGAAAAATTTCTATGCTTAAAATTTTACACGAGAAAAACAAGGTATCATGAACACCGTACATACACTAACCAAAAACAACTGGGAATTCAACAGGAATTGAGCATGAATCTGGAATGAATCGGGAATGGATGGTAAAGTGATGAACAGGGTGGAGCTTTATCTATCCAGCAGCGGGGACTGGTTAGAAAAAAAAAGACGTTTCAGGCTCATTTGCCTAAAACGTCTTGCGAAATCATGGGGTGAGTGATGGGACTTGAACCCACGACCTCCGAGGCCACAACCCGGTGCTACCACCAGCTGAGCTAC
>CBDTVG010000088.1:0-7549 GCA_965363745.1 uncultured Candidatus Electrothrix sp.
CGATCCGTCCTGCTGAACTCAATGCCGATCAGCCAGATCTCAGTTCCCTGCCCTTGATATTTCTCAGCATATTTTTTCCGCTTGATCTGGTCAAGGGCACAGCCGGGTTCAGTCAGTTCATTGACCTTGAATTCAAAAATATACACCCGCTCCGCAAAACGCACCGTCAGGTCGATGCGGCCATGATTGGTGACATCCTCCGGTCGCACCGTCAGTCCTAGGGCGGCGAAATAGCAGTAGACCACAGAACAATAATAACCTTCATACCCGGCAATCTCATTTTTTCTGTACCAGTCATTGGGAATGGAAGCAAAAAAAGCATGGAATATTTTCTCCATCCCGGCAAAATTATTGTCCCGCAAGGCTCTGAAAAGCGAAAGCTGATTATTTTTCAGGGAGCGAAGGTCGTGGGTGTACCAGTGGAGCAGTGAGCCGGTAAGGCTTTTCCGCACTTCATGGTTGGGAAAACCGAGATGATAGACATACTCCTCGTCAAATAGCTTTTCCTTTTTGAGAATAGTTAGATATCCAGTCTGAAAAAGTAAAGATTCCGCCGCAATAAAATCTACATCAAAGCTGCTGAGAAGTTCATCGTCCGCAGTAAGATCCTCCAGTTCCGGGATGAATAGTTTCCTTTCCATGAGCATGCGGACAAGAAAAGACGGGGTTCCGGTCTCGAACCAGTACGGTCTGAATTCCCGGTTGCGAAGATAGAGCAAAATATCAAAGGGATTATAGACCGGTTCGCCGAGAAAGTTATAGCCGTTATACCATTTCTTTACTTGGCGCAGGTCAACCCCATCCAGATAATCAGCAAAACTGTCCTCCAGTTCCTCCTGGGTGTAGCCGCAAAGGCTGCCGAACCGAGAGTCCAAGGTAATGTCTTCGAGGTTATTCAGCCCGGAAAACAGCGAAACCTTGGAGAACTTGGACACCCCGGTGAGCATGACAAAACGGAGGTGCGCACTCTGGGCCTTAAGCACCGAGTAGATATTCCGTAACCCCTCCCGCAGTTCAGCGGCCTTGTCAGTATCCGTGATATTATCAAGAATAGGCTTATCGTATTCATCCACCAAAACAACGACCTGTTGCCCCGTTTTTTGGTGCAGTTGGACGATAAGTTCTTCCAAACAGCTATCAGGAAGATCACAGGTAAGCGACAAATCATGCTGCTTTGCCTGCATAGTAAGTATCCGCAAAAGACGCCGGTCTAAGCGGTCGCGGCTTTCAAGTATGCCTTGAGCAAAATCAATTTTAATGACCGGATGCGTTACCTGCCAATCCCAGTTGTTTTCCAGATAAAGTCCTTGGAACAACTCCTTTCTGCCTGCAAAGGCCTCAGCAAGGGTGTCAAGCAACAGGCTTTTACCGAAACGCCGGGGCCGAGAAAGGAAATAGAACCTCCCCTGCTCCGCCAGTTGGGCAACGAGCGGTGTTTTATCGGCGTAGCAGTAATTATCGGTTCTGATATCGGCAAAGGTCTGAATGCCTATGGGGAGTTTTTTCATGATTTTTTTTTGTTGTCCCGAAGTGAAAACCGGAAGAAACAGCTAGTCTATTGTTGAACACGCTCCTCCTGATCTTTTTTGTTAAGGAGGAGAAGCAGGATCATTGCCAAGGGATTCCTGCTTGTTTTCTCGATAATCTGATATCCTTCTCCACCCGCTTCATTGGCTTCAGTCAGATCAAAAGCAGTTCCATTCGGATCAACATAGCGATGCAGGTTGTTTAGATACTCCTGTAAGTCGCTGTACCCGTCTCTGTCATAATCACTGGTGCTGTCCGCTGTGGTCAAGTCGCTGAAAAAGAGCAACTCCCAAGTATCATCAATGCCGTCCTGATCTGTATCAGCAGATATGGCCGTTGCGGCAGTATTGATCAGCTCGGCGGTACTGCCGCCATAGGCTCCCATGTTGACCGCGACTCCTTCAAGGGTCAGTCCGGTGCCGATGCAGGGCGAATCCGAATCCAGTCGGTAGCCGTTAGAAAAACGCGGATCAAGGGAAATACCGCCCTCCCCTGCCTCAACATTGACATAATCATTGTCCCCGTTGCCGTACACATCATTATAGGTAAGGGTAATCAGGCTTTGCCCGAATCCGCTCCATTTCTCCCACCAGTGAGTACCTTTTTGAAACCATTGCATCCATTGGGATTGGATATTCCATAGATTTAAGATGTTGCTACTGAAAGTAGCAATGCCATCGTCCTGATTAAAGGCAACAATATTATTCAGAATTACAGCCGGATTAATGATGCCCGCACTGATGCCATCGCCGCTGTTTTCCGTAATAGTGTTGTTGACGACAAGGGGGCGTACATAGCCCTGAAGACGGATACCGTGCAGATTGTCGATGATTATGTTGCGGGCAATCAAAGGCATCTGTTTACCGCCCGCCACCTTGATTGCGGCGGCATTGCCCTTATTCTTGCTGTTGCGTAGGGTAAAGCCGATCACGCCACCGACCCGCACATTCTTAAAGGTGATGACATCGTCCTTGCCGTCACCGTCGATGATGGTTTCTGCCGGGTCGTCGGACAGGGCGACTAGGTACACACCGTCCTTCAGCTTCAGTTTGGGTTCGACGTAGGTTCCGGGCTGGACGCAGACATTGCCGCCGAAATTTGTGATAGCGACATAGTTAGCTGCGGCTTGGATGCTGGTGAAATCGTCCGGTACTGTGGTGGCGCATTTAATAGGCATGGAAGATGCATCTGTCGGATCGGTTCCGGCATTATATTCATCCAAGTTGCTGAAGCCGTCATTATCTGCATCGCCGCTGCTGTCGTTGGTTAGCGGATCAAGACCGTGCAGCACTTCCCAGCCGTCCGGGATACCGTCGTTGTCACTGTCTGGACTGCTGGGGTCTAACCCGGCAGCGTATTCGTCAAAATCATTTATTCCATCCTGATCAGTATCAAAAATTTTACTGAGCTGAACTGTTATCTGAACAACTGCGGAAACACCTTCATTGGAAACATTGATAAATCCTTCACCGGGACGTAAAGGTGTCACCTCTCCTTCTTGCGTCACCGAGATAATCTCTTCGCTTCCGGCTTGAACCTCGTAGCTTGTACCGGTCTCACTGGCAGTAATGTCATAGACCGTGCCGCTTGCAAACTCTCCTTCTATACGCAATGAAAAAGGTGCGTTCAGCATATCCAGCCAAGCTCTACTTGGTCTTGGTATAATTCTCTCCAGCGTTTCTCTGGGGACAACTGTGAGATATGAAGAGGCGGCATAATATTCGGGATCATTACCGTATGCCATTGCATAAACATTAAGTTGCCCCAATTCCGAAGGTACCTGAAATGAAAACTCATATGGCCCTGTGCCGGATATTGTTTCAACAGATTGCCCGACAATGAACATAACTCCATCTACCCCCTCAACAGGTGTATCATTCTCTATAGAAAAATTGACAGTAACGGTTGAACCGGCTGTCACAACTGTACCGGCAGAGGGAGAAAGCGTCATCTGAGGTTCGGATTCTGATAAATCAGCGAAAGCTACTTCCCTTAGCGCAGCCTCTTCATTGTTTTCACCACATGCAGGCTCCTCATTTGTTGCCAAATTATTGTCATCAACATTTGGGGCGGGAAATTCCCCGAACTCAGTTCCGTTACGACTTAATAGCAACTCAAATACTCGTTCATGAACATCACTTGATCCTGTTTCATCTATATCATTTCCGCTAACCCTAGCATGAACGACATTATTCGCTACGGTAATTTGACCTATTCTACCTGTCTGACTTTGTCGTTCCACTATAGTGTCATGGTTATTGTTTCCACCAAGCAACCCATCAATAGTTGTGCCATCATTACCAGAATATTTGGGCAGGTCATTTAGTGTACTCTCTGATCCAGAATCATTGGGAGCAATACCAATGATTGCATGAGACAATACCGATGAGCGTCCTATATTACTCAATGCTACGCTATCTTGCTGTAGACCATAAATTGCAGGGCCAATAGGTCTTCCCTGTCTATTGAGAACATCTCTCACTCGGTCTCCAGATTCAACATCATCAGTCCAGCTTGCCAACCACTCCATTTCATCACATTGATGTTCAATAAACCAGTTAGCCAAATTTGAACCTTCATGCGGCGTACCAATTGTTATAATTTTATAGATGTCACCATGATTGTAATTGCCAATAGTTACAAAAGGACGTATTTCCCAGTCAATCCTTGCTCTTGCAAGAAGCCCCCCTAAGCTGTGTCCAACCACTGTTGCTTGTGCGCAAGCGATATTTTGATTTCTAAATTCATTGATCGCATTCTCTATAGATTGTCGTACCCGTCCGACGGTGCCATGAACTCCCCTTTCTGGATCAAATTCTAACGCATTTTGTCCCATATGAGTTGGTCGACAGTCTTCGCATATAGTTATTCCTCGATTTTCAAGATACTGTTCAAGGGCAGCCATAGAATTGGCATTACTCCAGACCCCATGCACAAGTACAGTGGGAGCAGGACGAACTGTCAACGTTACCTCCTTCTCTGTCTGGTCATCCAATGTAACTTTTGCCTTTATCGTGCTATCAACATTTGCAATAGACTCATTTACAGGATCAAAAGGATAGTGCATCGGCGATTTTAGGATTGCAAAGGCAAAATTCCCTGCCGAGGTACTGACTGGCTCAACTTCAAGAGAACCGCATGATGCCGTTATTCCCGCCAGATTAAGCAATGTCCCAAAACGACAATTATCAGCATCACCGCTCAACAGCTCATCGTCAGCAGATAACAACTGAAATTTAACTTTGCTGTCTGTCTGTACCCTAAGAAGCAGGCGAGTAACCCCATCAGTAGCAAATCCTGTCCTATGTACAGCAGCTTGCGCCAACTTGTTTACATCACTGCTTACAAGGACTTCATCCCCTTTTTCCTCCAGATAATCTCCGTCGCATTGAGTTGATCCTGAGCAGGCCGGATCGATAATATCAAATGTTAGCTCCTGCTTCTGTAGTACCGTTACATTGGCGTTAGCCGCGCTGTCAGCTCCTTTCTCATCAAAAGTAGTGCAATATATGGTATTCGCTCCAGCAGTATAGAAGGTAATCGGCACTTCGACTGTATTACCACCAGAACTATATCCTGACTTAAAATAGCTGGAGCCTGCAAGGCTCGAATTTTCGGCAGCACAATGCACTTTTACTTGATCGCCATCAGGATCGGTCCCCACTGTCACGTCAAACGTAATTTCTTTATTTGTAAAAATTTCGTCAGGTATATTTTTGATTTCCGGTGCAGAAGGCGGGTTATTATTATCTAAGTATGCTATGAGATAGGGGACAGGATTCGGTGTATCGACTGCACCGCAGGCAGGCCCTGTTTTACGTCCTTCTCGCACTTCGATATGAACATGCTCTGATCCCGGGAAAGCAGTATCACCCTGAATTCCAAGCAGCGTGCCTACAACTACAGTATTATGCAATCCAACATTTACTTCACGGGCATGCAAATAAAGTGTTGTTATGTCCTGTTCCACGTCATAAACGGCAATTGTATTATATTTATCACTGCCAGCCGCAATTACTGTCCCGGCTGAAACAGCATAAAACTTCCTGTCAGCAGTTTTGTCTCCGGCAACGTCCTTTGTCTGCATATCAATGCCAGAATGCCCACCTTTATAACCATTACACTCTGTCTCGGTATAATACTCGGCAGGCTTACTTCCCCACAGGTTGTACGTATAGTAAGCACCTAATGCAGAGTCTATCTGATCCAACGGAATGTCAAATAAATGTGATGCTATTTTTTGCAAGTCACTGGCATCTTGTGAACCTCCTGTACCAGCCACCTTAATGCGTGCCCATATTTTAGAAGAACCGGAAACAGTTACTGTATTTCCGTCACTATTAATAAATTTCCAGTAATCGGAGTAAACCTGATCTGCTTCCTGAGTCGCTGGTGTCTTCATAGGAACACTGAATGTAAATATTTCATTCGGTGCAACGGTGCCGGAAATTGCTACAGCTTGTTTATCCGTACTAAGCACCCCACTCAAATAACTGAGTTTATAACTCGAATTCCATGTTGTTGTTCCTGTGTTTTTTAACGTCCACGTTTTGGTAAATGTTTTATTGCCAGCAAGCACAGTATTATCTTCATAGTTCTCGCTATATAAAGATGCTTTATCAACTTCTGCTGTCGTCGGTTCCTCGACAACTTCAAAACTCCCACCGGAGAGCCAATTCGTCGTATTTGTCCGCACTCCCGAGGGTGTATCCGCGTCACTGGCTCTGAACTGATATTCATAGGTACCCGCAGGACCGCTGATCGTATACGAGCCGTTGAAAGTATAACCGCTGATATAACTCAAGGTCTGCGTTTGCCATGATGTTGCCCCTTGCTTCCTGAACCGTACTTGGACATCAACAATATTTTTATTCTCAGGATCATCCCAGGTTGACTCAAAAGTAACCTTCTGGCCCGAACTTACCGAAGCAGGTGTTGCGTTGCCGCTTACCAAGGTGGGCGGCTTATTTTCGACAATAGGTGTTCCGGTTCTAAAATAGGCCGCACTGAACTCGCTGGCCGGAATCTCTGAAGAACCCGCACGGATCATCCAAAAATATTTAGTTCCCTCTTTCAAATTGAACCCGGAATAATTTGTAGATGAAGTCGTCTTGGTAAAGCAAGTGGTAGAATTCGTGCAATGGCTGTCGCCGTCATCATCAACAAAATCTGCGTAATGCCCGTCTTCAAGAACGACAATTCGATACACTGTTGCACCGGTAACAGAACTCCACTGAAAATTTTGAGAACTTGTCGAAATATCCTCAGCGGCATTTACAGGATTGGATAAAACAGGTTTACTCAACGTTGCGGAATAGGACACCCCGCAAGAAAGACTTATAAAAGTAACCAGCAACAAGAATATCGCTTTAATATTCATTTTTTCCACCTGATTTTTTTTTGACACATTTTTCATGCACCAACTTCAGAATTTTTTCAGATATTTTGCGTTCGTGATATGAAGACGCATAGTTATTGCGACTTGTACTGCTATTTCGGGCAGATCGACACATCTGTCTATTGGATACAAAAGAAAAGAAAGCTCTCTCCTATGCGAAACTTCGCAAGAGGAGCCATTTGGGATATTTTGCAAAATTGGTATAATAACCGGGAGACATCCTGCAATCAAAGACCGAAATTGAGCACCGAAGTAATCGGCCTGAAGATTTTGTTGAGCGGTAAAAGGAAAAAAATGGCAGTAAGAAAAAAGCCTGCCGATACGGGAGGAGATTGCACCCAAGGTGAGCACTTTTTTTATGAAGCTCATAACGCCCTTCCCGGTATTCAGGAGTAAAAGCAGGTAACCCGTCGGTCTCCTTCCAGAAATCCGTGGCTTTCCGACACCTCCTCATGACGGCTGTGATTTTATCAACTTTCCGGTTCAGCCTGGAAAGCGAGGCACCTGCTCGGTAAACAAGCATTGCCATGTATTATGGTTATCTTGACCATAATATTAATAATTCGTTCTTCAATACCTTCGCCAAAATGAATTGCTGAGCTAAAAAAATGAACAGTTGTTAGA
>CBDTVG010000089.1:0-7504 GCA_965363745.1 uncultured Candidatus Electrothrix sp.
CTTGTATTGCCTCCGTGGTCATTTCCGGATATTGGGCAATTGTTTCGCCCGTCATTGGACTAATGCTTGCGAACATAAAGCTTCTCCCGCTCTTGTAAGGTGTCGCGCCTGTGCCGGTGATGTCATCTCTTTGCTATGTGACCGTAACCAGTCAGTTCAGTTCAATACTGTGCCAATATGCTCCTGAATGCTGTTTTTTTAGCATAAAAAAACCCCGCCGGAGCGAGGTTTTTCTTGTTCACTAACGGTTGGCTTACCAGCGATTGCCGCCACCGCCGCCACCGCCGCCACCACCGCCGCCACCGCCGCCACCACCACCGGAATTTTCCGACGTAGAAGCAATAATAATGAATATAAAAATAAAGAAGAATATTATTAAGATAGCTGGTACATCCCCGGAAGAATCTGTTGATTCTTTATTAGCAGGAGCTTGCTGCCATTTCGGTACGGACACAGAGAGAATGCCGTGGGGAAAAGCAACCTGCACCTCAAGCTCCTGACCGGGCGGAAGCGCGTCTTGCAAGGTGAATTCAACTGTCCTATCATCGACCTGCCGGGCATCGGCTACCCTTCCGAAGCTCTTAAATTTACGAATATAACCGGCAAGGGACTCCGGCAGGCGTACAGTCACCGTGCCGTTAATAACAGGTGCTGAACGTTCTTTAAAAATGGCTATCCAGTCCACCAAGTCTTCCGTCTTCCGAATACGCAGGCTGCCTCTGACCCGATACTTGATAGTGAAAGTATGACTTTCCGGTGGGTTCAACGTATGCCGCCACTTGATCCACCGCTGGCCATTCCTAATCTTCGAGGAAGCTGAAAGCTCTTTGTTTCCTTCAAAGACTTCCACATTGTCAATGCGATCCACTCTGTCCAAGGGTATGTAGCGGTACCGTTCATTGGTATGCGCTGCGGTGAAGACATATTTTTGGGTTTCGGTCACCAACATGTCGCCGTTGTCCTGGACATCAATATCCACATTCATAAATTCCCAGTAAAAGGGAGAAGACGTGGCATCAACTGAATTTGGCGCATGCTGCCGCTGCGTTGCCGACACAGCGAGAATACCGTGAGGAAAAGCAACCCGCACCTCAAGCACTTGATCGGGCGGAAGTGCGTCTCGCAAGGTGAATTCAACTGTCCTATCATCGACCTGCCGGGCATCGGCTGCCCCTCCGAAGCTCCTAAAGTTAAGGATATGACCTGCGAGGGAATCGGGCAGACGAACAGTCACCGTGCCATTATTAACAGGTGCTGAACGTTTTTTAAAAATGGCTATCCAATCCACCAAGGCTTCTTTACCCTGAATGCGCAGGCCGCCTTTAACCCGGTATTTGACAGTGAAAGTATGACTTTCCGGTGGGTTCAACGTGTGCCACCACCTGATAATCATCAGGTCATTCTTAGAACTCATGAAAGCTGAAAGTTTTTTCTCGCCTTCATAAACTTTGATATTATCAATACTATATATGCTGCTTGATGGTATGCGTCGGTACTGTTTATTGGTCTGCGGTGCTACTACATACGCTGCGGTGAAGACATATTTTTGGGTTTCGGTCACCAGCATATCGCCGTTGTCCTGCACATCAATCAGCACATTGATGAACTCCCAGTAAAAGGGCGGGGATTGCTGTGCGGATGCCGTCTGGACGGTCACTAAAAGCAGTAAAAATACAGCGACCTGAACAAATACTGCGAGCAGTTGCCTGAGCAACTTCATAATTCCTCCTTGTTTTGAAAGAGTAAAGGCTTGCCTTAGTTGTTTGATCTGGAAAAAAGCTACTCCATCCCCCGCTCTTCCCGCACCAGCCGCCGCTGGAAAAAAGTCAGACAGAGGACAATGATAAAAAAGACCACGGTCATGGCGGAGCCACGGGCAATCTGCTGGCGTTCAAAGGCGGCACGCACCGCCTCAAAGACCACAGTGGTGGTTGCGTTCAGCGGCCCGCCCTTGGTCATAATCTGGACCTGATCAAAAAGCCGGAACGAGAGGATGGTGGTCACAGAAATTACGAATAGGGTGGTATTGCGCAGGCAAGGAAAGGTGACATACCAGAACTGCTGCCAAGGATTTGCGCCGTCCAACCGGGCGGCCTCGTAGAGTTCTTCTGGAATATTCTGGAGTCCGGCAAGGTAAACAATCATTTGAAATCCGGCTCCCTGCCAGATCGACACCACCATGATGGCGGGCAGGGCTAGGAGTGGATTATGGAGGAAGTCTTGTGGCTGCCAGAAACCGAAGGTCAGCACTTCGAACAGGGAATTAATCACCCCGTCCGGGCCGGGCGCATAGAGCAGCATCCAGACTATGGAGATGAGGGCAAAGGGGAAGATGACCGGCAGAAAGAACAGGGTGCGGAAGACCACCATGCCGGGCAATTTACGGTTCACCAACAGAGCGAGCAGCAGGGCGCAACCGGTCTGCAACGGCACTACAATTACGGCAAAGATCAGGTTGTTGAGTAGTGCCCGAAGAAAGATCGCATCCTGAAAGATTCGTGCATAATGCCGCCAGCCGACAAAGGTAAGCGGCAGAGGCGAGGCCAACTTCAAATTGGTGAAAGACAGGGCTAAGGCAAGGAGAAAGGGCAGGCCGATGAAGATGGTCAAGCCAGTAAGCGCCGGAGTAGCCATGAGCCAGCCCACCCGGTTGTCGCTGCGAAATTTATTGTTCATAATCGAAACCTCTGCTGTTTAAGAACGGGGAACAGAACGGTAGCCTTCGCTGTCAGCAATATCCTGCTCAATAGCTGCGGCAGCCTGATGCAGGGCCTTGCTGACATCAGCGCCGTTGCGGATTTCATCAAAGGCCTGCTGAAAGACCGAGGTGATTACCTGATAGGCCGGGGTGCGGGGCCGTTCCACGCTACTCTGCCGAAGCTGCTCGACAAAGAGCCGGAGCGGGCCGCCTTCGCTGTACAGGGGGGAACGGGCAATGGCGGTCTTCGTTGCAGGCACGGCTCCGTTGACCTCGGTCATAGCCAGAATATTTTCCGGGCGGAGCAGGAAGGCGAGAAACTGCGCTGCCGCCTTGGGATTGCCAGCGTCATCGTTGATCCCCCATTGCCAAGAACCCTGGCCAGTCTTTGCTCCTTGACCGAAATCCGGCAGGGGCAGCAATACCAAATTGTTACCTAGGGCCTTTGCATAACGGGGATACTCCCAATGCCCTACCCAGGACAGGGCTGCCCGTTGTTCAACAAAGGCGGCATCATCAAGGTTCGGGTCAACATACCCCTGCTGGAACCAGTGCTGGAGTTCTGTCATTGCACCAACCGCCTCTTTTCCGGCCAGTACCGGTTCTGCCCGTAGGTAATCCCGCCGGTCGATCAGATCACCGCCTGCGGACTGAATGATCGGGGAAAAAGCATAGGTGAACCACTCGCCCCGGTAATTGGCCTTAAGGTCAAGCACGGCCCCGTCCTTATCCTTTACGGCCAGTTTTTGCAGTATTTGGTTGAACTCCTTTGCTGTCCAAGCATCGTCCACCGAAGCAGGGATACGGATACCCGCTGCATCCAGCATCGCCCTGTTGCCGTAGATGCCTAGGCCGGAATCAAAAATGCCCACGGCAAAAAGGTGGTCGTTCATGGTGCCCTGCTTGATGATGGACGGCAGGAGATCAGCCTGTATTGCAGCAGGTAGGAGATCATCCAAGGGCTGGAGCTGATTTTGCCAGACATAGCCGTAGAGAAACGGCCCGTCAAATTCAATGACATCAGGCAGATCATCTGAAAGGGCGGCGGACTGGAGCTGGGAATTGTACGCACCTTCGGGTAGCAGAGTGATTTCTACGTGGATATCAGGAAATTTTTCATTAAAGCGTTTGACCTGATCCAGCAACACGTTGCGTTCGCCCTCCTGACCGCTATGCGCCCAGACGGTGAGCAATTGCTTGTTTGAATCTGTTTCCGGTTTGCAGCCAAAGAGATTTGTGAATACAAAGGCTGAGAGCAGATACCCTGTGAGGAAGAATAATTTTTTTGTTTGCATGACGGCTTACAGTTATTTGTGATTGCGGATAAAATGCAACAGGGAGAAATCTTACAGGAAAGCAAACACGGTAAATCTAAAAAGTCAATAAAAAAATATCTATGATGATTTTTTAAGATTTTGCGAAGGACAGGGAGGGAACGACAGCGATGTCAGCGCATCAACTGTCGTTGTGGAGAATTTGATAAAGGGCGGTGAGCGTGATTATGTCTCCAATACCGGCAACGAAGCGACAATCGGTGTGGCTTTCCTCGGTTTTCCGGTAATATCAGCCATCCGAGTTGCTGATCCGTTAGCAGAACTTGAGTTGTAAGCGGAAGAATCCAAACCGAGTGAAACAATAAACTCAGCTTCCTTTTTTAACAGGATCTGACGGCGTGCTTGGAGAAGTTGCTCTGCCGTTCCTTGCTCATCAACAGGTATACCTATTTCTGCAAGTAATTCACCTTTCTGTGCGATCTCACCTTGCTCTCTGGCAGTAAGGACATCACGATAATCTGTAATAGAATTAATAGAGGGTGTAACAACCAAATGCCACCAGACATTACGCTTTCCCTGTGAATACAAAAGTCCCATAGAGGAAACTCCACTTGCCAAAGCCCGGTGGGCATTACCATCCAGATTTCCCTTATCCTGATGTCGCGCCATAGCAAGGGCACATGCCTTGGAACGCACAGCACGAAAATCAAAACGTTGAATTTGCTCTATTTTTTGCGTAACATCTCGTTCCATAGCATTCCAGGAATCACCTTGAATCATAGCCTTAAGGGCTTTGCTGCTCCTGTTATAAGTCGATGATTTGGAACCTGAAAAAACCTCGCCGTAGGTTGTCAGCCAGAACCATTTGGCTATTTCATTTTCTTCCTGTTTACTGATGATGCAGTCTCTTTTTTTATGAGCAATATAAATAGCTATGGTAATTAGCTGCCAAGCATAGGGCAGAGCCTTTGGACCATGTATTCCGCATTTTTTTCTGAGTATTTTAGCGGCATTTTTAATCGCATGACTGGCATCTTCAATAACTGTTTTTTTATCTTTCAACTCCAAAGATAGCTGTTCCACCTTGAAGTCTACTGGATGCTTGTCGATAAGTCCTGCACAAACCCTAAGAATATTCAAGTCTGCCACCTCCTGCCAGCCTATCGGTTCCAATATTCTATTTCGACAGTCTACAAAAACTTTTTGTGGGTCAAATCTGCTATTATAAGCAAGGGCTGAGAACATATTGAAATCTGTCATCTTAACTCCACTAGAGTTAATCCTTTTGAAACTCTCCGTGGCCTCCTGCAATGAATCAGTAACCAAGACCGCAACAGGTATACTGTACTCCCGCAACCGATCACGTAAGGCATCGGCCTCGACGATCATAGACTCATCCAGATACTCCTGATTCTGGCGAATCCAATTATTGAGGCTGGATCTATCAAGTACAATCTCAAGCGGTACTTGAGTGTTAGTCGGGTATTGGTAGGTTTTCAAAAGAATAAAACGTTCACGGCTTGGCTCATCCTTTTTTTTGGGTTGCAGTTCGAAAACCCAGCGTTCTTGTTCCGTTGTTCTGTCGGGAGATCTCCCGCCTTTTATGCCTGATATTATTATATTTTTTTCAAGTCCTGCCCCAAGGATCTGTACCAAGGTGGAAAGCCGCTGGTGGCCGTCAAGGAGTAGACGTTGCTCTCTTTCTTGATCAGACTGAGGTATTTTGCAGCCTCCAACCATGTCAAGTGTACGAAGTTTATGCTTTGCCGACCACAGCAATATTGTGCCTACGGGAAATCCTCGGTAGAGACTGTCAAGTAAATTTCCCCGTAGCTCAGGCGACCAAGTTACTTCCGTGCCAGGGCGCTGAAATCTCGGTACCCGTATTTCGCCGCACATGACCTCGGAAATAATCTGATACAACGGCTGGATATAGGGCTGTCGTTCATAAAACGGCATACTGTTCCTCTCTTACATTGCTGCGGCTATTTTTTCCGCCAAACGAGCCATTTCAGGCCAAGCTCCGTCTTCTTTAAACCATTTTTCCGGCCAAGATAATTTTTTGGTGAATTCGTTCTTGAAAAATGGTTTATCCCCAAGCTGAGGCACCTTTATGAAATGACATTTTGAATTATTACAGTGCTGATCAATGAGATTCAGCATTTGTTCACAGTCCGTTGAATCAGTGAGGCGTTCTTCGGCTATGGCTTGCATGGACTCTTTAGGGAGATAATTTTCTTGCGTTCGCCGTTCCAGCCGATGACGACGATTCACCGCACAGGCTTTTTTACATAATTTCTCTAATTTTGTTGAAGAAGGGCTGGGGTTATCAGCAACATTTCCGTCATGGTCAAAGATAATGAAATGGGTGAGCCACCAGAGTTTTGTAGGTAGGCCAAAGGCCAGCCGTGCTTTCTCATCCTGGGAATGAAAATCTACAATACGTCGCATTGAGTCAATACCACCGCCGTTTTCATAGCGCAGTTGTCCATTTTTTTCCCATTGCAGCAGTTTTTTACTCCATCGGGACGGCATTACGCATCGAAGAAATGCGGCATCGTTGATCTGATCTTCCACGAGGAGATACAGTGGCTGAGCCGCTGCCCGTACTGCTTCGGCCAGAAATACTCGACAGCCTTTTACTCCATCCGGTGGATTGCGTATTGCAATGAGCAATCTGCTTGTTCCACGCACTGTTGCATTGGGAGATATCTGCTCAAGCCGTTCTCGAATCAGCCTGAGTTCAGCTTGCAAAGGGGTAGGAAAAGCATCAAGCCATTGCTCAAAACATGGTGCTGTTCGTCTCTGCCGAGGTGCATTGGGATGCCGTGAGATAATGAGCGTATGCCGACGCACAGCAGCATTGCGCAATAGCGTCAGAAGATCAAAATCATGTTGATTCTCGCTAAACAGAGCATCATGCAGCCAAAAAAACATTTATGCTCCCCTTGTCCAGCGAAGATCGAAAATACGATGGGCCAATTCCTGTTCTTTTTCAAGGACATCTGGAGGCCATCCGCTGAGCGTGGCATCCGGGCTGATTTCAATCTTTTTAACCGTTGAAGCACTGTCTTTGCCTTGTTCTACCCAGTAGAGGCCGATATCTTCAGGAGTAAGCCTTTTCTCAAGCACAGCGACTTGTATAGCACGTAGAAGATAAACTGAATGAGTTTCCAGGACAACTGGGATGCCTGCTTGTACAGTCTCGATTAATCGATCCAATAAAGCCACCTGCACCGTTGGATGAAGATGAGCTTCTGGCTCTTCTACGGCAAGCATGGACGGTGCCGCCGCATTTTTTGTTTCCGCCCAGCAAGCACAGACTACTATCGGCAGCAGGGCTCTGATTCCTTCACCAGCAAGGAAAAGCGGAAGATATTCCCTGCCCCGCGCTCCATGGACAAATTCCGGTCGACCAGAGGAATCTTGCCGAATACTGATCCCATTGCCAAGTCCTTCTTGACCGGCAAGCCAAGAAGAGACCGTTTTTAACAGAGATTGTCCTCCCGGATTGTTAAGGAGAGAAGGTAAG
>CBDTVG010000090.1:0-7492 GCA_965363745.1 uncultured Candidatus Electrothrix sp.
TCCAAGCTGTTCTAACAGAAATTAGACGAAAACTCATCCTATCCGTTATTACTTTATGCCGGTCAATATCTAAACTTTGCCATTTTTTTTGTTGCGTTGGCAAAAAAACGATAATTGTCGGCATAACCCTACAGACGCAGAAATTATCTACAATAACTAAAATCAGCAAAGGAATTGAAAATGGGAAAAAATCAGCATGTAGTACCTCACAATGAGGGATGGGCTGTCCGGGGTGCCAACAACGAAAGGGTAACTTCAAATCATTCCACCCAAGCGGATGCGATTGATGCCGCACGGAACATCGCCCGAAATCAACAAAGCGAAGTCGTTATTCATCGTCCAAATGGCCAGATTAGAGACAAGGACAGTTATGGAAATGACAGCTGCCCGCCTCGGGACACCAAACATTAAGAATCAGATTGTAAGGAGCAAAGAGTATAGAAGCATATTGTGTCAATAAACAGGCACAGGCGAATGGTGACCACGAGGTTCACTTCCACATGTGCTTGGTTGCCAAATGAATATAACCGACTTTATCTCGGTCAGTTCAGCAGTTGTCATGGTGCAGTGACAGAGGCACACAAATACTATTCCCAAACGAATGGTTGCCATTACTGCTCAACATCCTGTCATACAGGATGAAATTAAACGGAGTCTCCGTCCGTCCTCAGTTTGGGCGGCGGGGGCATTTTTTCACTTATATAACAGGAGAAAAAAACTGAGGATAGTGGATCAGAGGAGGGTAAAAGCTATATTTTCTTCAATTGTTTGATCATCTGTTTATATATTTCTTCATCACGTCGAATGCCGACTTTCACAACAAGTATCCTTACATTTTCATCTTCTATTTTATAGACAACGCAATAACCGAATACCTTTAAATTTACACATCTTTCAGACCAGCAGGGATTCAATATCCACGTAATCAGATTCCTCACCGCCTTTCAGGCGTTCCGCCGCTATAAATCCCAGCACTAAATCTTGATAGTCTCGTAAAAAGTCAGAATTTGCGTTTTTGGCAACGACAACTCAATGGGTTACGAGGCAAAAAGTGGGCATTTTGGACTTTTTACGAATCCATCAATCTTCGGCCAGATCCAACATGCCTGTGATATGTTCGTATTTTTCATTGAACATCAAAACCGCTTGCGGTTTGTGCCGCTTTTCAATGATAACGAGACCTTTCTTGGCTTTCTTAAGAATCTTGTCAATGCCTGAACGCAGTTCGGACACACCGACCAGTGTTGTATTTTCTTTGATAGTAAATATTTTTTCTCCTTTGCTTTATTTCCGAATACTTACCCGCATAAAAAAGAATAATCTTTGGCTCTTCAATTGTCAATTCATTTGCCAATTGAACTGACTCTCAAGCGAAGGTTTGAGGACAGCTCGAATGTATACAGGAGGGAGGATCAAACGTACGTTTGAGGGACTGCGTTGTTTTTTTAGCAGAAAGAGCAAAATCGATTTATTGTTCAGGCCAACCTTTATCCGAAGGAGACAGGGAGATGAGCGTGAACAGCGGCAGCAGTTCATCTTTATCGAGCGATGCTCTCCGATTCTATCCCCTGCCGATTTTTTCTTGGCCGGGCAGTCCGGGTGGGCTATAATCTATTCTCTTTAATATACAGACGCTTCCGAAGGAGAACAGAGGTAATAAATGGGTGAAGCTGAAATATAATGTTAGCATATAACTTGATGTTTTTAAAGAATATTAAATTTAAGCTGTTCTTTTTTGAAAGAGAGCGGATTATTTTTAATACCTTTTAAGATCAGCATCTTATCTTCTACCCGGGAAGGCATTATATTTAAGCCTCACCCCAATAAATGATGAACTCAACAGCAATGGCGGGAATATGAATATCGATAAAAAGCAGGAGAAAAATGACCGGACTAAGAGGAAGGTGCGGTTACTTCAGCCGAATCTGCTTATCGGCCTGTTTTTCATGGTGATGTCGCTGCTAATAGGTGGAATTATGATCTACCGAGCTGTCCAGCCCTCGGAGGCGGAACATTTTGTGCAGCAAGCCCAGCAACAAAGGATACAACACTGTTATGCCGAGGCCGCTGAGTTGTACCAAAAGGCTGCGGATGCTTTGACCGACGGCCATGCGGCGGAACAGGCGGGCTACCTGAATGCGGCGGGGTATGACCTGTTGCGTATTGCCCGCTATGACGAGGCCTTGAAATGCTTTGAGCAAAGCCTGGCTTTGTATCGCGTAATCGGCGACCGCAAGAAGGAAAGAGAATTGCTCAATAATATCAGCATGATTTACCGGGCCAGGGGTGTGTATGATCAGGCCTTGAGTTATCTGGAACAGAGCCTCCTCGTATGCCGGGAAATTGGTGATGAGCAAGGGGTGGGTATGACACTGAACAATCTTGCGACCCTTGCATTGGCCAAAGGAGATAAACAGAAGGCGCTGGGTTATCTCGAACAAAGCCTGGATCTAAGCCGGAAGACCGGCGACCGGGAGGCGGAAGGCATAGCTCTGAGCAATATCGGCTTGGTACATCATAAACAGGGCGATCATACCGCCGCTCTGCGATACTATAAACAGAGTCTGGCGATCAGCCGGGAGCGTCAAGACAAGCATGAAGAAGCTTCGGCCCTGAACAACATCAGTGCAATATATTGGGCTCAAGGTAAGCTTGAGGATGCTTTGGACTCTTCTCGGCAGAGCCTGACTATTACTAAGGAGATCGGTAACCGGCAAGGCGAGGGGGCTATCCTGAATACTATAGGGGCTATCTGGCATGCCCAGGGGCATATTGATACGGCTATTTCTTACCATGTCCAGGCCTTGAAAATAGCTGAGGAAATCGGTGCGAAAGCGGAAGAGGCCGGTGGTAATTGGAATATAGGCTGGCTGTATGAAAGTCAGGGCGACCTGACCCAAGCCGAGTCATATTTCAGTCGAGCTGTGGAACTTGGAGAGGAGCTTGAGGAGCCTTCTTTGGAAGAGTGGCGCAAGAAATTGAAAGAGGTGCGGGCTAAGCTGCGATAGGCAAACCGAATCCAAGTCTATCGAGCGATACTCTCCCTATAAACCCTGTTGACAACAGCCTCTGTTCTGTTTATTGTGAGCATATGCACATAATAAAATCTAATTCCACAAGGAGACTGTATAATGAAACTTTGTATTACCGCAGCGGGAAATGATTTATCCGCATTTACTGAAAGCGCCTTTGGCAGGGCACCCTGGTTTGTTTTGATCGACACAGATTCCGGCGCAATGGAATCGTTCGCCAATGCCTCCCTTAATGCTGGGCACGGAGCAGGTATTGCAGCGGCTCAGGCCATGAGTGACAACAAGGTTGAGGCTGTACTCACTGGCAGACTCGGCCCCAAAGCGCAGGTCGCACTTGCGGCGGCGGGTATAAACATGTACGAAGGGCTTGGTCGCTCCACCGTGGGCGAGGCCTTGGAAGAATTTCGTTCAGGAAAATATACCTTATCCGGTTCAGCGGCCAACGCTTCTCCCGGTGCGACTGCGGCTCCCCAAGGAGCGGGCGGGGCAACGGCTGGGCCTGCTGCCGGTAATGGTAATGGCGGAGGAGGCTGTAGGTGTGGAAACGGTTCCGGGCAAGGCCGGGGCCAGGGCCAGGGTCAAGGAAAAAAGGGGGGATGTCGGTGAAGACTGAACTCCATCCCGAAATCATTCGGGATTTTCATAATAACGCTTTCAGCACGCCTGTTATAGGTATCACCGGCGGCAAGGGCGGGGTGGGCAAGACAACCGTGGCTGTGAATCTGACTGCCGCTCTGGCCGCCAGAGGGAAAAAAACCGCTCTGATTGATGCGGATGTTGACGCACCTAACGGCGGTATCCTTTTGGGAATGTCTTTGGAGAATGCGCTTGATGTCACGGTGAATGAGCCTATTTTTGATTCTGAAAAATGTACGGACTGTCAGAAATGCGTCAAAGCCTGCGGCATGAACAGCCTGTTCCGTTCCAAAGAGAAAACCATCACCCTGCTGGGGGAATGCAATGGCTGCGAGGTTTGTTTTTTGGTTTGTCCGGTGGACGCCATAACCCAAGGCCCAAGATCGGTGGGCACGACCTATAAAAATGAGCGGGGAAATTTGACCCTGTATACCGGTGCCCTGCATCCCGGTTTGGCGGAAAGCGCATTGATTGTAAATGCGGTCAAAGAACGGGCCTTTGCCGAGGGGGATTCCTTTGATGTTATCTTGGTTGATACCTCGCCCGGAACCCATTGCAATGTGATCGGAGCTCTCAAAGGTGCTGCCTACGCCCTGGCGGTGACCGAACCCACCCCCCTTGGAGCGCATGATCTTGATTTGATTCTTTCCTTGCTGGATATGTTCGCTGTCAAAAAGGATGTGGTTGTCAACCGGGCGGATCTCCCCGGTCGGCAAGCAGCTATTCGTGAGACCACGGCGGCCCATGACGGTGAGATCGTCACCGAATTAGACTTGGATGAAGAGCTGCTGGCAAGCTATTTAGAAGGCATCCCGGTGGTTGATTTCAGACCGGACTCCCAGGCTTCGACGACCTTCATGAATATGGCAGACAACCTTATTGCGGAATATCTGAGCCCTGAACAACAGCGTACGGAGGGACAGTCATGAAAGAAATAGTGGTATTGAGTGGAAAAGGGGGTGTGGGCAAATCATCATTGACCGCAGCCTTGGGACACTTGCTCACCGAAGGAAAAAATCGCCGAATCACCTTAGCGGATACGGATGTCGATGCTCCCAATCTCCATATCGTGCTGGGAGCCGAATTTGAACGCAGTCGGGGAGTGACCGCTTCAAATAAGGCGTTTGTCGATTATGACCGCTGTGTCGGCTGCATGCAATGTGTGGATGTCTGTAAATTTTCTTCTCTTATTGGCAAAGAGGAACCGGTTGTCATCAGCTATTCCTGCGAAGGTTGCGGGGCTTGCGCTTTGGTTTGTCCAAACGGGGCGATTGCAGTCAAGCCGGTTGAGAACGGTAAGATCAACTTTGTCAATTCCGGCGCAATTCGAGTGGTTGCCGGTGAGTTGGGTATCGGTGAATCCAGTTCCGGTCGGCTTGTGGATGTGGTCAAGCAACAGGCTCGGCAGGAGGCTTCTTTAAACCAAAGTGAACTATTGCTCATCGACGGCCCTCCAGGTATCGGCTGCCCGGTGATCGCCGCCCTAAAGGGGGCTGATTATGCGGTGCTGGTTACGGAGCCCACGCCCTCCGCATTAAGCGATCTACAAAGGATTATTGAGGTTGTCCGCAGTTTTAAAATACCTGCGGGTGTAGTTGTCAACCGTTCAGACATGCATGCGGGGTCTGCGGAAATGGTCGCGGATTGGATGAAAGAAAACGATTTGCCTCTGCTGGTAAAAATCCCCTATGATCCCCAGTTGCCCGAAGCCCTTGCCCAAGGCGGTCTCGGCGTGACTATGTACCCGGATGCCCCCTCGTCACAGGCTATCCGGCATTTGAGCGAGAGTATAGAACAGATGATTTTGGTTTAACGTTGATTTAACGGTATGGGAGGGGCCGGGAGCGCTTCGTGCTTATCTGGTCAAGGGAAAAAATCCGCATCCTTAAGCAAACTCGCCTGGCTGTCTTTGTCCGACAGCAATGGCTCTCCTTGAAGAGGCCAGTCTATATTCAACTCCGGATCATTCCAGATGATGGAGCGTTCGTGTTCAGGAGCGTAATAGTCGGTGGTTAAGTAGAGGAATTCAGCGGTTTCTGAAAGCACTAAAAAACCGTGTGCAAAGCCTTCGGGCACCCAGAGCTGTTTCTTATTCTCCGCCGAAAGATATTCTCCAGCCCATTGGCCGAAGGTTGGGGAATTTTTGCGGATATCTACGGCTACATCAAAGACTTCGCCCGCAAGCACTCTCACCAATTTTTCCTGCGTGTGTTGTATTTGGTAATGGAGGCCTCGGAGGACATTTTTTCGGGAGGCGGAGTGGTTGTGCTGAACAAAACAGGTTGTCAGGCCGGTCTGTTCCTGCCAGCGTCGTTGGTTGAAGCTTTCAAGGAAAAGTCCCCGGTCATCGCCGAAAACATCGGGTTCAATGACCAGAACATCAGGCAGAGCAGTAGAGATAACTTTCATTTTTTATAACGTGTCGTTTTATTTGCTCAATAAACAGAAAAGGGGGTTTATTTTTCGTACATTTCCGCATAATATTTTTGATACGAACCATCAAGCACTGATTCCAGCCAATCACGATTTTCCAGATACCAGGAAACGGTTTTTTCGATGCCCTGTTCAAAAGTAAATTTAGGTGTCCAACCGAGATCCTGCGCAATTTTTTCCGCATTAATGGCATAGCGGCGGTCATGCCCGAGTCGGTCTTTGATAAAGGTGATTAATGATCTTCTGGGTTCACCTGAGTCGAGCGGCCCCGCCTTTTTATCCAACATGTCGCAGAGAAGTTCCACTACCTGCATATTGTTTTTTTCATTATGGCCACCTATATTATAGGACTCGCCGACCGTTCCCTGTTCAACCACCCGGACAATCGCCTCGCAATGATCCCGCACATAGAGCCAGTCCCGGACGTTGCCGCCGTCTCCGTAGACTGGAAGTTTTTTGCCCTGTAATCCGTTATTGAGAATCAAAGGGATTAATTTTTCCGGGAATTGATAGGGGCCATAGTTATTGGAACAATTGGTGATCAGGACGGGCAGGCCGTATGTGTGGAAATAGGCGCGAACTAGATGGTCAGACGATGCCTTGGAAGCGGAATAGGGGGATCGGGGATCGTAGGGGGTCTGTTCCGTGAAATAACCAATCTCTCCCAGAGAACCGTAGACTTCGTCGGTGCTTACATGAAGGAAGCGGCATTTTCCGCTGTCTATCCCATTATCAAGCCATTGTTTTTTGGCGGCCTCAAGCAGGGTGAAGGTGCCGGTGATGTTGGTGCGGATGAATTCCGCTGGCCCGGTGATAGAGCGATCAACATGGGATTCCGCCGAAAAATGAACCACCGTGTCAATCTGTTGCTCTCTGAAAAGTTCCTCAAGGAGCACACTGTCACAGATATCCCCCCGGACAAAACGATAGTTCGGATGCTCGCTCACATCCCGCAGGCTTTGCAGATTTCCCGCATAGGTCAGTTTGTCGAGATTTATGACCTGCCAGTCTTTCCGTGTTTCTAGGAGCAGGCGGACAAAATTTGTCCCGATAAAACCGCAACCACCGGTTACCAATACTGTTTTTGCCATGTTATTATCTTCCTTAAAAACGAAAAAAATGAACTGGAACTGGAATCGGAACTGTGTACACCGTGTGTAAATGAGTTCAGTGAGGCGATACTGAAATATTGAGGAGGGAATTGCGTACCTGAATCTTTGTAGATTTTCAGTGAAAAAATTTGGTCAATCCCCATAAAAAAAGGTTCCGCTCGTTGTGAGACCTGCTCATAACGGGCGAAACCAAAGACACGCAACGTAACTAAAAATGATGGTCGGGAAGAGAGGATTCGAACCTCCGACCCCAGCGTCCCGAACGCTGTGCTCTACCAG
>CBDTVG010000091.1:0-7470 GCA_965363745.1 uncultured Candidatus Electrothrix sp.
ATGAGAAAATGCGATATCGGCACAGTCGCCATCAGTCTGGATGGCATCGAAGAGACCCACGATACCATTAGGAAAGCCGGTTCCTTTGCTAAAAACATGCAATCATTTGACTTAATGAAAAAATATGGCCAATATTCAGGGGCCATCACCAGTATCAACAAAAAAAATATTAAGGAATTACCTGAAATCAGAGATACACTTATCGCCCACGGGGTGAATTCCTGGCAAGTACAGCTCTGTATCCCCATGGGTAATATGGTGAACCATAAGGATGAGCTTGTTGACCCTGAAGAGGTTGACGGTATTCTTGATTTCTGCCTTGAAGTCGCCAAAGAAAAGAAGATAACCGTCTATCCGGCGGACTGTTTAGGTTACTATACTGAAAAGGAAAAGCTCATTCGCATGTACAGCCTTGGAGCCGCCTCAGCCGGAGAATGGGCCGGATGCAATGCGGGCACCCGAGGTTTCGGCATATTGCATAACGGCGATGTGTTGGGCTGCACCTCCATCAGGGATCGAAGTTTTATCGAAGGGAATATCCGGGACAGGAATATTGTTGATATCTGGAATGGGTCGGATTCATTCCAGTGGTCACGGGGAATGAAAAAAACTGATCTTGGAGGAGAATGTAAAACGTGTAGTTACGGCGATGTCTGCCTTGGCGGATGTCCCAATACCAGACTGACGATGAGTAATACCATGAAATCAGCCAACCCTTACTGCGTCTATCGTACCGCAAGGCTGAAGCTGAAAGAAAAATTGGCGGACTATCAGGATACTGATGCCCTCTTTGCGACAGCGCAAAAATTTGCTCAGGATCAATCCTTCCAGGAGGCAGCCATTATTCTTGAGCATTTACGTAAGGATGATCCAAAAAACGTTGCCATCCTATCGCTGTTGGGATTCACTCATTTTTTTATGAGTAATTACGAAGAGGCAAAAGAGGTGAATGAAACGATTCTTGCGCAAGAGCCGAAAAATTCTTATGCCAACAAGGGGCTTGGCCTGTCGCTCCATAAAATGGGACAGACTGAAGAAGGAATTAATTTTCTCAAAAAAGCGATTGATACCGCACCTGCAAATTTTCTCGATCCATATCATGATCTTGCTGCGGTTTATGTTGAAACCGGGCAGCCGGACAAAGCGGAAGCAATGCTTAAGGCGGCGAACCTTCTTTAATCAACGCCCTCGTTGCCAGCGGCGGGGCCATGTGAACCGGTGCGAAAAGCTGAACACAGTCAGCCGACGTAAAAAGGCCGTTCCCGATGTTCAGGAACGACCTTTTTTTTACATAGACCCACTTTTCGACAACGAGATGCTCGCCTATTATTTCTTAATCAACCCAACAACAAAAAGTAAAATTGATGCGCCGACCACTGCTGTAATCAGGGAGCCGATGAGGTCGTTTGCGATATGTATTCCGAGCTGACCGAAAACCCACCCGCCGAAAACAGCTCCGATAATACCGACAATAATATTCATCAAAAGGCCGGAACCGCCGCCTTTCATAATATTACCGGCCAACCAGCCAGCCAAGGCACCAAGGGCGAGAAAAATTAACAAAGATGTAGGATTCATCTGTCCCCCCTTATTTTATGATACAATGTTTAGCGAAGTCGATGCCCTCGTTTACTGTCCAATCCGTTTTCGGCTTTTCTTTCATATTGTTGCACCATCTCTCACTACCGACCTCCGCAGCAAGACAGCCTGATAGCATAAGTGCCACACCACCTAATAACACGACACATACGCATTTTTTGATCAACTTCATGACGACTCCCCTCCTGTTTTCTGTTCAGAGTAAGCATTATTGCTTCTATGACTCAACATCCTATTTTTTTCCACCGGTGCCCTTAGGAGGTGTCACCAGCAAATGTTCTTCCGGCATGACACAGGTAAGTGTCCGCCCTATATACTCTTCAATATCAGGAAGGTGAAAAGCTCCTTCCTCGCAGGCGAAGCTGACAGCTATACCGCTGTGCCCTGCCCTGCCTGTCCTACCAATACGGTGGACATAATCTTCTGGTTCATACGGCAGCGTGTAGTTGACCACATGACTTATGCCGTCAATATGAATCCCGCGACCGGCCACATCTGTGGCGATCATCACCCCGCCCTTTCCCGTGCGAAAGCTCTCCAACCGGGCCATCCGCTTTTTTTGAGGCACATCACCTGTCAGCAAAACAGTATTGATCCCGTTACGCCGCAACCGATCATTAAGCTTGGCAGCCTCGCTTTTCATATTGGTGAAGACCATAATACGCTCGTGTTTCTGGGTGGCGATCAAGTTATAGAGTACATGGTATTTTTCTTTACTGGTGACCGTGTAAACAATCTGCTCCACCGTATCCACGGCCACCTGCTCAGGTTCACCTTCTATAGAAACCGGTTTGACACACCACTGGGAGGCCAGATGTCGGACATCTTCGGTAAGAGTGGCTGAAAACAGCATGGTTTGCCGTTTTTCTTTAGGCGGGGTCTTGTAAATAATCCTGCGTACATCCGGGATAAATCCCATATCCAGCATCCGATCCGCCTCATCAATGACCATGATTCCGGCCTGCTGCAAGTTGATTACTCGTTTGGAGGCATAATCCAATAAACGCCCCGGTGTGGCCACCATGACATCAACAGGACGTTCCGCCAGCGTCCGCTCCTGTTTCCGATAATCCGTACCGCCGTAAACAGCGACTATGCGCAAAGGAGTGTATTTAGCCAGAGCCTGACCATCTTTGGCGATCTGCATGACCAGTTCTCTGGTCGGCGCGATAATCAGAGCACGGGGAAATCCCGGCTTACGCCCTATTTTTTTTTCCTCATCCCCTTGTCGCCGTCTATTTTCGCTAATCAACCTAGAAAAAACAGCGATCAGAAAAACAGCACTTTTCCCCGTTCCTGTACTCGCCCTGCCGATGATATCTTTACCGGCCAAAGCATCCGGCAACGCCTTTTCCTGAATCGGCGTGCAGTATTTAAAATCAAGATCAGCTATGGCGTGCATCAGCCCCAAAGGCAGGGAAAAATCATGAAAACGACTCTTGCCCTCCAGCGGATCAACCGGAAACTGAGCCGGTGTCCATCTCGGTTTCTTCTTTCTCTTGGCCTTTTGGAGCTGGGTGTTGCTGTCGCCGCCCGTAGTTCTCCCATGAATTTTCCCATGAGTTCTCCGTTGTTCAGCCTGCGCTTTATCCGCAGGAGCCTGTTTTTCATCAGACCGAGACCGTTGCGTCGCTGGCAACGAGGATTCCATACCGGCATCATGGGCTGCTTTCCGGTTTTTCCCACCCGCTCTGGCGAGCAGTTTAATTTTTCTTCCGGCCTTTTTAAGGAATCGTTTAATCATCGTCCTGAACGGTTGAATTTATGCGCATCTTCTCCCTTCTCAGGCGGCCTGACGAGCCAGATAATCACTCTCGTCAGCCTTTCTAGCTTCTCTTTCCACCAGATAATCATCAAAGTCCATCATGACATCGACAATACGATCCGGGAAGATCTCAACAATCCTGTTCGTCACCGTGGAAACAAATTGATGATCGTGAGAGGCGAACAGAGCCACCTCTGAAAAAGCTGTCAAGGCGGTATTCAAGGAGGTAATTGATTCTAAATCCAAGTGGTTAGTCGGCTCGTCAAGCATAAGCACATTGGCACTGGCAAGCATCATTCTGGAAAGCATACAACGCACCCGCTCACCACCGGAAAGCACAGCAGTCTTCTTCATTGCCTCCTCACCGGAAAAAAGCATCTTACCCAGGAATCCCCGGACAAAGCTTTCGTCAGCCTTTGGCGGGGCGAATTGACGCAACCAGCCGACAAGATCAAGTCCGTCATCCTGAAAATAAGAGCTGTTCTCCTTAGGAAAATAGGCGTTGTTAATGGTCACTCCCCAACGAAACTCACCCTTGTCCGGCTCTATCTCTCCGGCCAAGACTCGAAACAGGGTGGTTTTCGCCAAACTGTTCGGCCCGACAAAGGCAATTTTATCCCCCTTATTCACCGTAAGACTCAAATCCTTAAACATGGAAACGCCTTCAATTTCCTTGCACAGGCCTTTGATCTCCAAAATCACATCACCGCAGGGACGCTCAGGTTTAAACTCAATATAGGGATATTTTCTGGATGAAGCTGGCATGTCTTCAATGGTGAGTTTTTCAAGCAGCTTCTTTCGCGAAGTGGCCTGCTTGGCCTTGGAGGCATTGGAACTAAAACGTTGGATAAACGACTTGAGCTCCTGCTCTTTCGCCTTCACCTTCTTGCTTTCACTTTCTTTCTGACGGAAATGAAGCTGACTGGCCTGCTGCCAAAAATCATAGTTGCCCACGTACACCCTTATCTTGCCATAATCTATATCCGCCGTGTGGGTACAGACCTGGTTTAAAAAATGCCGGTCATGGGAGACAATAATTACCGTGTTCTGAAAACGGGAAAGAAAATTCTCCAGCCAGGTGATGGTGGCGATATCTAGCTGATTGGTCGGCTCATCAAGCAGCAGAATATCCGGGTTGCCGAACAGGGCTTGAGCCAGCAGCACCCGCACCTTATCGCTTCCCTCAAGCTCTTTCATCTTTTTTTGCCGTAAATCCTCCCCGATACCAAGACCGTTCAATAGTACCGCCGCCTCGGATTCCGCCTCATAACCGTTCATTTCACCGAACAGGCCTTCCAGTTCTCCAGATCGGACACCGTCTTCTTCTGTAAAATCAGCCTTGGCGTAAATGGCATCACGCTCGGCCATCACCTTGTACAGTTTTTCATGGCCCATAATAACAGTATTGATAACAGGGTGCTCATCAAAGGCAAACTGATCCTGACTCAGCATTGCGAGGCGTTGTCCCGATGCTTTGGAGACCGTTCCCTTATCAGGATCAAGACGACCGGCAAGAATCTTGAGAAAAGTGGACTTGCCAGCGCCGTTCGCACCGATCAGGCCGTAACAGTTTCCTGGGGTGAACTTGATATTAACATCTTTAAAGATAACCCTCTTGCCGTAAGAGAGTCCGATATTATTCGTGGCTATCATGTTGATATCCTTAGTAGGGGGATTATGAGTCCTGCGCAAAGCAGAAAGAGGCGGGATAAACTGAACCTGTCACACTGGTATAAATGACAATGCAGTTTAAGGCGTTGGAGAATTATTCGACGGCCTGATCTCTCTGTGCGGAAGCGTCTTCCCTTGGCTCCTCAGGTTGATTCTTTTTTTCCAGCTTACGCTGTTTTTTTTCATCTTTCTTTTTTTGCTTGGCTAATTCTTTCCGACGTTTTTCAAATGAATAATTTGTTCTGGCCAAAGATTTCTCCTATATTTTCTGTTAATTTTTCAACAATGAAAACAAAAAAAGACCCCGCAATAAATACGGAGTCTTTGCAACTGATCAAATCAGCAGTTTACAACTGTACAACATTTTCCGCAGCTAACCCTTTGGGGCCGTCAACCACATCAAAGCTCACTCGCGCCCCTTCCTCCAATGATTTAAAGCCACCAGCCTGGATTGCCGAATGATGAACAAACACGTCCTGTCCGCCATCTTGCTCAACAAATCCAAACCCTTTGGCATCATTAAACCACTTTACTGTACCTTCTGCCATTTTGTACTGCTCCTTACTGTTTGCGACAACTGAAGAATCGCTTAAATTATTTAAACACTGACAGGAACCTGTCAGCGGTGGTCATCATGTTCAAACAAAAAAACCACACACCTCTTTTTGAGGATTGCGCGGCTTTCTTTTCTGTAATTCATGAACTACAAATAATGACTACACAACATTAAACGTATAACAATAACCGATATCCAAGGATAAGCAAGCCTTTTTTACAAAAGAGAAACAGGGCGTTCTCTCTTGTGCTCAGTTACACTGACGTGTGGGATCTCTTGAGTAGAAACTTCTACGCCTTTAACGAAGACTATTCCGGGTAAAAATTTCCTGCCTGGAACCTGAGTCAGGGTAAAAAATACCCAATTTTTTTAAACAAACCAACATGTCCGTTATCTCTATTCTCTGTAAAGTTCTGTTATCAGTGTGTAAATTGCATATTTAGTTTTTTCATGGAATACGGCATGAATCTGGCATTAATTAATGGCAGGAAGCGAGCACTTGCCTCAAGGGTTGCCCAAGATTCACCTTTACAGTAGACATGTTCTTGGAGACACTATGCAATCCATAATCACATTGAGTCATCTCCATATTAATGGAGTTATCTGATGCGTTTAGTTCAAACATACACCCAGCGGCCAAGGCGTTTTCAGCAACAGAACCCGCCCTCATCGTTGTCGGAACGGCAAATAAACAGTTCTTTTCGTTTGGAACAATGTTTAATGATTTTTGCGGAGCTGAGGTGAAAACACAAAAAGGGGCATAGGCTCCGTTAACAAAAGCGGCCAAACCCACTTTGATATCAGGTGTATCAGGTGCTTGATCATTCCAAAAAGAAACAGTATCAGCAGGTGCTCCAGAGTCAATTGAAAATGTTCCATCCGCATGCAAAGTCACCTTACTACCCGGCTGGATTTCTTCAGAAAGGACATCCATCTGTATCATGGCATGAATATTTTTTGGCGAGATTGTACAAAAAAACTTATAGAGAGGCTTGGATTCTATATGCACTTCTCCAAACATTTTTATATAAGGTACGGAAAACCATACTGGAACTTCAGCCTTTTGAGCGTTTGCCGTAGCCCCTTTGTATCCTAAAAGCTTATATCCGCATTGTTGCAGGTGATCAAGGATCCTTCTCTGTTCCTTATTTCTGAAATCAAAATGTATTGTATAACCTGTTGTCCCTGTTGACAGAACTTGTTTCTGATCGGACATATTTTTCTGGAATCTCACAACAACACCCCCTAGTTTTATGAAACAAAAGCAGGTAGCCCGGCTGTCTCCTCCTTTATAGAGACCCGTGGCTTTCCGACACCGTCTCGCAACGGCTGTGGCTTTATCAACTTTCCGGTTTCAACCAGAAAGTGAGGCACCCGCTCATTAAATAAGCATCGCCATACATCACACTTATAATCTTACCTCTCGAACTTCATATTTGTCAACCATTATTTCATTATAAGCACGAGATATTCACAACTTCCCCTGCTCAATCTGCCCAATTTCCTCAACCTTTTCTTGCGCCTCTTCCCAGACAATGTACTGCCGCTTTAGCTGTTGTTGCACCTGCGTATACTCCTTGTTAATTTTCAACCAGCGAGGCTGATCCGCATACAGTTCCGAATCAGCCATCAGGGCTTCCAACTCGATCTTGCGCTTCTCAATTTCCTCAATCTGTTTTTCCGCTTCAGCCGCCTTTCTTTGTAACGGCTTGAGTTGCGAACTCAGTTGCTGCCGCTGTTGCGCCCGCTGCCGCCGTTCTTCCTTACGGTCAACCGAACTGCTGTCTGTGAATTGCTGCACCGCCTTTGCTGCTGCGGTTTTTTTGGCTTTTTTCTTCTTAGGAACAGCCGTCTTCTCTTCAAGCTTTTTACGGGCCGC
>CBDTVG010000092.1:0-7469 GCA_965363745.1 uncultured Candidatus Electrothrix sp.
CTTATTGAGGCATCAGAAAGCAAAATGCACGATAACCATTTGAAGTAAATACCGATTCATCGAGGGGCACGCAGGATTTTCGGCGATCCTATCTTGATAGGTAAAATCAATAAGTTGTCTTGCTGGCCGTAAAAAAGACCTCGGAATCCAACATGAAACTATTGAGGACTACTTGATGTTGTATCCTCATATATTATTTTCTTGCCTTCAATTTTCCGAAGGATAATCCCAGTTTTGTTTTCAAAAACTGATATTATTGACTCAATAGATATTGTCATGTTTTTCTCGTATAACGCAAAGATCACCGCCACCCAAAAGCGTTAACTTGAGGTGTGCGAGTGGGACGATTCGTTCTGATTCTGCTTTACAATTCTTCATCTTGTTCTAAAGAGCAGGTTAAGCATGTCTATGACATTTCCTTTACAGCTATCCCCCTGGCATTCCTTACGATTTACGGTACTATTCTCCCCACACACAAAACAGTATACAGTTGTTGAATCCGACTCACTGGGTGTTAACTGGGCCGTCAAAGGATAACCCGGATTATAGTCTTGTTCTAAAGCCCAAAAGCAGGAAGGACATATATACCTACGCTGCTTCTTGTCGAAACCGAAAAGTTCAATCAGTTTCTTCTGTCCGAGCAATTTAATCATCATGTCCATTTCATCGCAAAGACGATTAGACCCAATGCAAATTTCCTGTACTCCTGGGTGAGTTTCAAAATACTTTTGTCTCAATTGAGGCCATTGCTTGGGAACGCAAATGTTTGCAATATCCAATATGTATGTCACAATTTTATTTTCAGAAAACTCAAGCCTATCATCAAAGGCTGCCTTCCAATATCTGTTGCGAATTTCTTCAACGCTTTTTTTATCCTTAGATGCTTCTTTGCAAAATTCAACAAATTTAGGATCAGTATTCGAATCACAATCCTCAAGGCACCTCTTGTAATAATCATGGTCCGAGCCCATATAATCTACAAAATGACCGAAATCGCTTATCAAATCAAACACAGCAGCCCATGCAAGGTTTAAAAACCAAATACCTTGTTCTTTGAAATCGTCACTTGTTGGTATATTTTCAATCATCGAGTAATAGGGGGCATTCATTAGGTACATTTCGACGAGCAGCGCAAACCAATGTGTCTTCGGTGCTGAATAGCTTAAATGAAAGATTCAACCATTCGGAATCTAAAAAGTAAACAATAAAAGCAGTTATAAGGCAAAAATGTACACATGAATGTATCACAGGGCAAAAAAGGAAGGCGTACAGATGAGCGATACAGAGGTGTTTAATAAAACAGCGACCTTACACCGTGCGTATTTTTCACCCACCAAAAAAACAACCTGTGTAATTACTAACCACCTGTACTTACGAAATAAAAGATATTGACAGCAACCACAATGTGGTATTAAATAAAAGTGAAGGCAATTAAGACAACTGAAAGTACCATGATGGTGATGGATCTGCGGGTGTCTTCAATTGCCTTCATTTATTTTGCTACAGGACGGAGGTTATTTCTTCGCCTTTTTTCCATACTGAATTTCATCAAACTAACAAGTAAATCCATGCACAATCGGATATCGCCGACCATAGCCGAATGCTTTACTGGTCACCTTCAAGCCGAGCGGTGCCTGCTTGCGTTTATGCTCATTAATGCGGATGCGCCGAACTATATCCAGCACCAGCTTTCGATCAAATCCACGAGCCGCAATTTCATCAACCCCCAAATGTTCCTCAAGATAGGCGGCCAGAATAGGGTCAAGCACCTCATAGGCGGGTAAATCGTCCTGATCCGCCTGATCCGGCTTTAATTCAGCTGTGGGCGGTCTGGTTATTATTCGTTCAGGAATCACCTCACTTTTCCTGTTCATCCAACGGGCCAGCTCATATACCATAACCTTGGGCACATCAGCCAGCACAGCCAAGCCGCCGCTCATATCTCCGTACAGGGTGCAGTAACCCACCGCCATTTCAGATTTATTGCCTGTGGTGAGCAGCAGACTGCCGAACTTGTTCGACAGAGCCATGAGGACGTTTCCTCTGATTCTGGCCTGAATATTCTGCTCCGTTACATCTTCATCCCGCCCGACGAACAACGGGTTCAACATTTCGCTGTAGGCCTCCATAGCTTGGCTGATCGGCAGCACTTCAAAATCGCAGGATAGATTTCCAGCAAGTTCTCGTGCGTCATCAATGCTCATCTGCGCCGTATAAGGGGACGGCAGAGCGACGCAAAACACATTTTTCGGGCCAAGAGCAAGTCCGGCAAGCACAGTCGTGACTGCGGAATCAATCCCCCCTGACAAGCCGATGACCGCCTGTTTGAATCCTGTCTTATGCAGGTAATCCGCCAGACCAAGCACCAACCCATCCTCTATGTGTTGGATGGAATCTTGCGGTAGGGGCTTATTGCTTCTTTTAAGCGATGAATTATCAGTCAACAGCTCATTCGCATCAACAATCAACAGATCTTCCTTGAAACCGGATGCCGACGCACAGAGTTCTCCCCGCTGATTCAAGGCCATAGAATGGCCGTCAAAAATCAAAGAATCCTGGCCGCCGACCTGATTGACGTAGAGCAGAGGCAGTGTATGCCTGCGGCAGAGCGAGATGAAAAGTTGATTCCGTTCTGCGAGCTTGCCGTGATGATACGGAGATGCTGAAATATTAATCAGGATATCAAGCGCATGATGTTTTTCAGCCAGGGTGGCCATTGGATCTGTACTATAGGTACTACAGGCGTTGCCCTGTTCAGAACCGGACGTATGCCAGATATCCTCACACACGGACAAACCAAAATGTATTCCCTTGAAAAGAAATGGCGGGGCAGGATCACCCGGTTCAAAATAACGGCTCTCATCAAAGACATCGTAGGTGGGCAGCAGCTGTTTACGCACCCGATGGATGACCTTGCCTTTATGGATAAAAATTGCGGAATTATACAGAGATTTACCCGCCCCCCGCCGCTGCTCCGGGATTCCGAGGATAACACCTATCTCTCCGACGGAGCGAACCAGCCTGTCCAAGGCGGAATCATGCGATCTGATAAAAGATGTGCGTTCCAAAAGATCCTGAGGAGGATACCCGCAGAGAGCCAGCTCTGGAAAGATGACCAGTTCACAGCCAGCCTGTTCAGCCCGCTTGATACAATCTATGAGCAAACGACTGTTATAGGTAAAATCCCCGATGATCGGGTTTGTTTGGGCAAGTGCTATTTTCATGATGCAATAGAGGTGATCGTTGTTACTTATTATGCGGGTGGATTCATGCTCAACACGTCACATTTCGTTAATCAGCCACAGGCCGCGCCCCGCATGCTATATTTTTATTGAGCCGAAGTTTATTTTTAAAAGAAATTCCTATGTGGCGGTAAGTTGTTTCCGCAGAGAAAAAGATAACTTGTCGATAACCTTAATTTGAGGTGTCCGGGTAGATGAAGCCAAGATTTTCGCTTTTGAGCAGCATTTTTGCTTCAAAAAAGTTATATGAATTTTTTAGGCAACTTACGGGCTGAGGTTAAGTAAACCATTTTAATAGCTCAGTATGACTGTTTAAGCAAGTATCTTTTGAAAATCCTCTGTAGAAATTTTTAAATACCAATAAAAAACAGTCTGTCATTTCGATTTCTCAAAAATATCCTCACAAAAAATAATACATCCTGCTGAAAGATTTAACAGATGACAATCCGATCCAGCACAGAGACAATATTGACATATTCTTTCAAAATTGTTATATAGTGAATAAACCGTTGTAATATTATCAATAAATATAACGCAAAGAGACATCAATCGTATGAAAAAAATTAGCTTGTCCATTGATGCCGTTCAGCTTTTCGTCGAACAGGGCACAACCATTTTAGAAGCGGCCCGTCAAATCGGAATCACCATTCCCATTCTCTGTCATCTCCCGAAAAAAACATCTCAGGAATCCCATTGCGAGGTATGCGTTGTTGCCTGCGAGGGACGGGAGGGATTTGTGAAATCCTGCTCAACCCCGGTCAAAGAGGGGATGGTCATTATCACAGAGAATGATGAGATCAGAGCACATCGCCAAGAACAAGTCGCCGCCTTGGCATCCATCCATTTCGGCGACTGTAAGGCTCCATGCAGCCTGACCTGTCCTGGTCAGATCAATGTCCAGGGCTATATCGCCCATGTGGCGAAGGGACAGTATGTAGAAGCTGTTCGACTGGTCATGGAAAAAAATCCTCTGCCTTTTTCTGTAGGTCGTCTTTGCCGTCGTTTTTGTGAGAGCCGATGCCGTCGGGTCCTGCTTGATGAGCCCATTGCCATCAACCATCTGAAACGTTTTGTCGCTGACTGGTGTATGAATAACCAAGTCGACCTGAATATTCAGAAGCAGCCTGCCACGGGCAAGAAGATTGCCGTTGTCGGTGGTGGACCTTCCGGTCTGGCCGGGGCCTATTATTTGGCCAAGAACGGTCATGACGTGACCATCTATGAGGCAGAGAAAGAGCTGGGCGGCCTGCTGCGTTATGGGGTGCCGGAGTTTAAAATCCCCAACAAGGTGCTGGATTACGAAATCGCGACAATCCTCAAACTCGGTATTGAGGTAAAATGTAATCATCGATTGGGACAGGATATCAGTCTGGATGAGCTGAATAACCAGTTTGAGGCTGTTCTGTTGACGGTCGGTGCCAATATTGATCAGCCCCTGGATATTCCCGGAGCTGATCTGCCCGGCGTACTGCCCGCCCTGCAATTCCTCCGAAAATATAATGCGGATAATACTGCTGAGATTGCTGAGGTTTTCGAACTGAAGCAAGGCAAAACAGCAGCGGTCATCGGCGGCAATAATGTTGCCATGGAGAGCGCTCGCAGTCTGCTTCGTTTGGGTTACGAGCAGGTCACTGTTATTAATCCCAAGGCTGATGCCTCTGAGTTGGCTGGCAATCCTCTTGCAATAAAAGAAGCGGAAAAAGAAAACGCACAGTTCCTTTTCCTGGCCGCTCCTCAGGCGATTACAGCCAAAGACGGCGGTTTAGAAATCGCAATGGGCCGTTTGCAACTCGGTGAACCGGACAAGCGAGGCAAGCGCAAGGCTGAGCTGATCCCTGACCTGGTTGAGCATCTTCAGGTCGATACAGTGGTCTATGCCCAAGGCCAGATGGTTTGCCGAAGTGGTGAAACTCCGGCAGCGGATGTGGCTCTCAGCCCGAAAAATCTGATCAAGGCCGATGCCAAAACCACCATGACCAGCAGGGATAAGGTCTATGCAGCAGGCGAGGCCGCAACCGGCTCCCGTGCGCTGATTCAGGTGGTCAGCTCCGGGCGCAAGGCAGCAGAATGCATTCATACAGCGATCATGGATCTTGCTCCGACCCCCGCAGAAAGCCGCTTTAACTTCACACGCGGAAAATCCTTTGATGCTGTGAATGCCAAGGTGTTGGAGCGTTTTGACAAGCAGAATCGTACGCCCATGCCCGGTCGTGCGCCAGAAAGAGCGATTAAGGATAACCAAGAGGTCAAACTGGGCTTTGACGAGGCGGCGGCCAAACGAGAGGCAGATCGTTGTCTGGAATGCGGTTGCATGGCCTATGATGATTGTGATTTCAAGGCCCTCTGTATCGACACCGGCATCAATTTAAACAAGACCGGCATGGGCACTGCGCCAGCCTACAGCCTGGATACCTCCCATCCCATGTTGGATGTGGATCTTAATAAATGTATCTACTGTCAACGCTGCGTCAATGCCTGCGCCTATGAGGCCCTGGATTTAAGCTGCGTATCCAGGGATGAGCAGGGTCAGGCTATGGGTATCTCGCTCAGCTTTAACGACAACTGTGTGAACTGCGGCAACTGTGCTGACTTTTGCTCTACCGGTACCATCAATAAAAAAGACGTCTTGGTGCCCATCCTCAATGAGGAAACGCGCAAAGTACGTACCACCTGTCCTTATTGCGGGGCTGGTTGCCAGATGCAGCTCAAGGTCAAGGGCGATACCATTATAGAAGCCACCTCGGAAGCAGACCTGGCTCCCAATTACGGAGCACTCTGCGTCAAGGGTCGCTTCGCCTTTAACTTTGCCCAGGACAAGAAACGCCTGACCACCCCGCTGGTTCGCCGTGACGGCAAACTGGTAGAGGCATCTTGGGATGAGGCCTATGATGTCATTGCAGAGCGGATGATCAAGGTCAAAAAGGAACACGGGCCGGATGCCATTGCCGGTTTCTCCTGTGCTCGGGCCACCAATGAGGAAAACTTCCTCATGCAAAAATTTATGCGCACGGTGATCGGGACGAATAATATCGATCATTGTGCCCGGCTCTGACACGCTCCCACTGTGGCCAGTCTGGCCATCACATTCGGTTCCGGCGCAATGACCAACTCCATTGCCGATGTATTAAACGATAAAACCGATCTCTTTTTTATGATCGGCAGCAACCCCGACACAAGCCATCCCACTATCGGCCTGCGCATTCATCAGTCCTTGGATCGTGGGAACGCAAAACTGGTGGTGATTGATCCTCGGAGAACCAAATTAGCTGAACGAGCCGATCTCTGGTTGCGAATTCAGCCGGGCACAGATGTTGCCCTGCTCAACGGCTTTATGCATATTATCCTGAAAGAAAATCTCTGGGATAAGGACTTTGTTGCAAATCGAACGGAAGATTTTGAGGAACTCCAAGAGAGCGTCGCCAAATATCCGCCTGAGCTGGTCGCCGAGATCACCGGTCTGCCGATCAGTCAGCTAGAACAGGCCGCCCGTATGTATGCGGCTCCTGGTCGCAATGCTATCTACCATGGCATGGGCATCACCCATTATCACACGGGTACGGATCGAGTAAAATCCATCGCCAATATGGCCATGCTCTGCGGCAAGGTTGGGGTTGAAGGCGGCGGTTGTAATCCGCTACGCGGTCAGAATAACGTCCAGGGTGCCTGCGATATGGGAGCCCTGTTCAACACTCTGCCCGGTTACGGCAGCCTGAGCAACGATGATCTGCTCGATAAATACGAACAACGATGGCAGGTTAAATTGCCCCGACATCCGGGCAAGCCAGCTACCGAGATCTGGGATAATATCCTCCAGGATGAAATCCGAGCCCTCTACGTGTTTGGTGAAGACCCGGCCATTGCCGATGCCAATATCGGCCATGTCCATAAGGCCCTTGACCATCTGGAGTTCCTTGTTGTTCAGGATCTTTTTCTTAATGACACAGCTAAGGCGGCGGATGTTGTTCTGCCTGCGGCCTGTTTTGCCGAGAAAGACGGCACCTTCACCTCCACGGAACGGCGGGTGCAGCGGGTACGCAAGGCGGTTGAGCCTCCGGGACAGGCCAAGCCGGATTGGCAGATCATCAGCGAGTTGTCCCGACGGATGGGTTACTCTATGGGCATAGCAGGCCCGGAGGATGTCTTTGACGAAGTCTGCGAACTTCTGCCGCAGTATAAGGGCCTTTCTTATGCCCGGCTTGAGGATGTCGGCCTGCAATGGCCGGTGCC
>CBDTVG010000093.1:0-7393 GCA_965363745.1 uncultured Candidatus Electrothrix sp.
AAGACATTTCCGCCTAAAGGCGAAGGTTTATACCCTGCCCCATGGAAATTAATAATTAACAGCAGGTGATTTATAATGAAAAATATTTTAAGAATGACCCACCAGCGTGAACTGATTATTGAAGAACTAGACCGATGCCACAGTCATCCCACGGCCGACGCCTTGTATGAACGGATTAAAAAAAAATTACCGCGTATCAGCTTGGCCACAGTGTACAGAAATCTTGAAGTTTTATCCGAAACGGGTATGATCAGGAAGTTGGAAATCAGCGGGCGCCAAAAACGCTTTGACAGAGTGAGTGAACCGCATGATCACATATTTTGTGTTCAATGTCGAAGGGTTGACGATGTTAAATTAAGTCAGGGCCGACAGATTTCCTTAGACATTGAGCAGAACCAAGGATACAAAATTTCCGGGTGCCGATTGGAATTTTTCGGTATATGCCCGAAATGTCAATTAAAAAATAAAAAAAAGAAACAGAGTAAACAAGAGCAATTAACTGCCTGTGAAAATAACTCTTGTAGTAAAAAAAAACGCGAATTGAGTGATCGTCAGCGGGAGGTGCTTGCGGCGTTGAAAGTGTCCGGTAATGTCTGTGTGAATAAAGAGATTGCGGAGGCCACCTCTCTGGAGCCCAAGCAAATTAGCTGCCAGCTAACCGCCTTAAAAAAAAAGGGGTTTATAACAAGCCCGACTCGTTGCGAATATAAGATAACCGATGCGGGAGAATCCGCTCTTTAAGCAAAGTAACAAGGAGAGAACATAACCATGAGCGCATTACAAGGTTCTAAAACCGAGACCAATATTATCACCGCATTTGCCGGTGAATCACAAGCCAGAAATCGTTATTCATTCGCAGCCAAAGTTGCGCAAAAAGAAGGGCTTGTTCAGGTCGCCAATATATTTGAACGTACAGCCGAGCAGGAAAGGGCCCACGCTAAAAGCCTGTTCAAGTTGCTTGAAGGCGGAGAAGTTGAGGTGACAGCCTCCTTCCCGGCGGGCACCATCGGCACGACCATGGAAAATCTTGAAGCTGCCGCTGCTGGTGAAGAGCATGAATATATGCAAATGTACCCTGAATTCGCACAAGTTGCGGAAGAGGAGGGCTTTTCCGCTATTGCTGCAACGTTTAGAGCCATTGCCAAAGCGGAGGAACAACACGCAAAACAATACCGAAACTTTATCCGTAATCTGAAAGACGGCAAGGTCTTCCGGCGCGACGAAAAAGTTGTCTGGTACTGTATCAAATGCGGCTTTTTTCATGAAGGCGTGGAGGCACCCAAAAAATGCCCAGCATGCGCCCATCCTCAAAGTTATTTTGAACTTCTTGCCGAAAATTGGTAATATAGGTTTACTTTTCACTCGGTCAGGTCTCAGATTTCAGACTGTCCCCGTCAGATGCCATCTTTTGAAAAAATGTCGCATCGCAATGTTTTTTCAAGGGATGGCTATCAATAAAAATTCCAACTGGTTAATATTGATTTATCTATTGACTTATACGGCGGACAGTGCCTATAATAACCCTATTTTTTTGCACCAAAATATTTTAATAAAACAGGGAGGATAGTAAAATGAGCACATTAGTTACCAAGCAGGCTCCTGATTTCACAGCAACCGCTGTTATGGGAGACAATACTTTTAAAGAAGATTTTAAATTGTCCGACTATCGTGGAAAATACGTGGTTCTCTTCTTTTATCCTCTGGATTTCACTTTTGTCTGTCCTTCGGAAATTATAGCCTTTGATAAATATTTATCCGAGTTCAAAGAAAAAAATTGCGAAGTTATAGGCGTTTCTATTGATTCTCAGTTCAGTCATTGGGCATGGAAAAATATTCCGGTTAATAACGGCGGAATCGGCAACGTCCAATATCCGCTGGTCGCTGATTTAGATAAAAGAATAGCGCGTCAGTACGGGGTGTTGCTGGATATGGGTGTGGCTCTGCGCGGTACATTTCTGATTGATAAAGAAGGCGTTGTCCGTCATTCGGTTGTTAATGATTTGCCCCTTGGTCGTTCCATCGGCGAGACCCTACGCATGCTTGATTCTCTCATATTCCATGAAGTCCACGGTGATGTCTGCCCGGCCAACTGGCGGGAAGGCGATGAGGCCATGACTCCGACCGCCGAGGGTGTTGCGAAATATTTAGCGAAAAATGCCGAATAAAAAGGTGTCGATCAATAACTCGTTATTTTCCTGATCCACAGGACTGAAAAATATAGACAAATGATTTTAATCTGTTAAGGTTATTTCGTTTGAGCATCAACTAATGAGGGAGACCGATCTGAAAGGGATTATTCAGGACAGATACTCTCAATTACGCATTATAAAATAAAGAAAGGAGATATCATTGTGACGAAAAATAACGAAGTATATAAATGCCCCCTTTGCGGTAATATCGTTCAAATATTACACACCGGAGCCGGTGAATTGGTCTGTTGCGGCCAGCCTATGGATGTGATGACGGAAAACAGCGTTGATGCGGCTCAAGAAAAACATGTGCCGGTGCTTGAAAAAATAGATGGCGGCTATAAAATTTGTGTGGGTTCGGTCGCTCATCCTATGGAAGAAAAGCATTGGATTGAGTGGATTGAACTGGTTGCCGGTTCCACAGTGTACCGGTGCGATCTGCGGGCCGGTGATGCCCCGGAAGCGGTTTTCCTCACGGATGCCGCTGAGGTGACCGCCCGCGCTTACTGTAATCTGCATGGCCTTTGGCGGTCATAATCAAATCTGATCTATAATAAGAGAAAATAAGGATTGCACGATGGAAAAACATACATGTCTTGTTTGCGGATATGACTATGAGCCTGAAAAGGGTGACTCGGATAATGGTGTCAATCCTGGCACAGCTTGGAAGGCTGTTCCGGATACTTGGGCCTGTCCTGTCTGCGGCGCTGATAAGGATTCCTTTGACGAAAAAGAATAAGTAGATACGTAGTTGCATCTTTACGCTTATCTATCAACATATCTATCAACACATTCCTTCCTGTTTACATAGGCCGGAAGGAATTTTTTGTTGGCCGCACAATGTTTATTCGCACAAAGATAAAAAAAATCAGCAGGAGAATTACCAGTGCATCCCATTGAACTGAGCAAAAACGTATACTGGGTCGGCGCTATAGATTGGTTGACTAGGGATTTTCATGGTTACTCCACTGAACGTGGTACAACCTATAACGCCTATTTGATCATAGATGAAAAAATTACTCTGATTGACACGGTCAAAGATGGATACTGCCGGGAGCTGATGCATAGAATCCGCAACATCATTGATCCCAAGAAAATTGACTATCTCGTTGTCAATCATGTGGAGATGGATCATTCAGGCGCTCTCCCCGATGTCATCCGGGAAGTCGAGCCTGAAAAAATTATTTGTTCAAAAATGGGGCACAAAGCTCTGCTTAAACATTTTCATCAGGCTGACTGGCCGTATCACGTGGTCACGCCGGGTGAGGATTTGAGCCTCGGAGAGAAGACTCTGAGTTTTGTGGAAACACGAATGCTGCACTGGCCCGATTCCATGTTCACCTATTTGAAAGAGGATCAAATCCTGTTTTCAAGCGATGCCTTTGGTGAGCACCTCGCCTCCAGTGAACGTTTTGATGATGAGGTCAATCAGTACGAGCTCATGCAAGAGGCGACCAAATACTATGCCAATATTCTGACACTGTATTCGCCCTTGGTCAAAAAGTTGATTAAACAAATTAAGGACATGCAGCTGCCTATCAAGATGATTGCCCCTGATCACGGTATCATCTGGCGGGATAATCCTAGTAAAATTCTTGATGCCTATTCCCGCTGGTCCGGTCATGAAGGCAATGGCAAAGCATTGGTTATTTACGACAGCATGTGGCATTCCACTGAGATGATGGCAAAATCCATCGCCGCTGGATTGCTGAACAAAGGAATCAGCTATAAACTGGTCAATCTGCAAGTCAACCATCGAAGTAATGTTATGTGTGATGTGCTTGAAGCCAGTGCTATTATCCTCGGCTGTCCCACCCTGAATAACGGCATGTTGCCTAGGATGGCCGGTTTCCTGATGTACATGCGCGGCCTGAGACCGACCAATAAAATCGGTGCGGCCTTCGGCTCTTATGGTTGGTCAGGGGAGGCGGTCAAGCTGATGAACACCGCCATGAGCGAGATGAATTTCAACTTGGTGCATAAAGGACTCAAGGTGCAGTATGTTCCTGAGCACAGTCAGTTGCATGAATGTGTTGATCTCGGTCATACAGTCGGTCAGGCTTTACTTGATGTCAAGGAAGGCAAAGAGGTGGAGTCTGTTATCTGACGACTGACATCTGCATGACCCGCCCGGAACACAGAGAAATTTGACAAACGAGCTGATTTGATTGATTCCGACAGCTCATCACTCATCTCGGAAAACAGGAGTTATCTGATGAAAATAGCTATTGATAAAAATGTTGTTGAGTTCACTCTGGAAAATCCTCAGGAAACGAATGACATGGAAGTCCTCTGGCGTTTGCTGGTGGATTGTGTGGCTGATAACAAGCGAATGGAGCCCATTGGCGAATATATTCCCGTTAAAAGCAATGTCGCTCGTTTTATTATTGAAGGTGTATCCGCCAAGACTGTATACACCGATGACGAGGTGCAGGAAGAATGCACTCTCATTTGCAGAATATGCAATAAATACTCACATCTGAAAGCCGGTGATTCAATTCCGGTCTGTTGCGGCAAGCCCATGGAAGAAGTGGACTGAAAAACAACAGCTTAGTATTCAGGCATCAGATGTTCAATAAAATAGAGCAAGTTGACATCTGATGCCTCCCTTTATTTCTTTTCCATTTCTTTTCATCTGTCTCAAAAAATCACAAGGTTAACATCCCCCCTTCCTCTCCACTTGCAGCCTCTTGTTCTTTAAGAACACGCTGAAAAATAGCTGAAGCTATTTCATTATACTTTTTCGCTACATCCGGTTTCCTCTGTCGTTCACAGAGTTTCGCTAATTCCTGATAAATACTGCCTACAGCCGGATGCGCTTTACCCCGTAATTTTTGGGTTTGCACTAAGGCCAGTTTATAATACTCTTCCGACTTATCGTATTTACCGCAAACTCTGTATGCTTCCGCCACGTGATTATAGATAATAATAATAGCCGCCAGATCAGGAAAGGGTGTTTTTTTCTTGATGGTCAAAAGACGTTGAAACAGAGGAATCGCCTCCGCCTCGCCTTCCAATTCCATATGCAGTCTGCCGAGTTTGTCTAAAATATCGGCAAGGGTAGCAGCATCGCCGCTCTTATTCATAATCGCCAACGCCTGTTTGTACGGCTTTTCCGCTTCTTCATAATGGCCTTGACTCTCCTGCAACAGACCGACCTGGAACCAGCAGATCCCCATTTCAGGGTGACTCTTGCCGACTAATTTTGCAAAACTGCTCATGGCTTTGTTATAATAGGAGCCCGCCTGTTTATGCTGCCCGAACAACGCCGCGCTGTAAGCCAGCTCCCGCCGGGCCTGAGCCAATTCAACAGAATCTTTTCTCTGTTGAAGCAGCAATTTTTCCAAAGCCATAAAACGGAGCAACGATTTCTTATGCTGATACATTTTACGGGACAGCAGACCGTTGGCTTTCAAATAATGCGGATTACCTCCGTCAAATTCCACCGCTTTGTCAAATCGAACCATGGCTCTGTTAAAATCCATGCGGCATTCTGATAGAAGCCCGCTTTGAAATGCGGCGTAGGCACCTATTTTTCCGCCTTTGCCGATTATTTTATCAAAAATATTTTCCGCTTCCAAAGTGCTGCCTTTGGCCCGCAGGCTTTCGCTCGCTAAGGCATAGGATGCCTTGTTCAAAGCCTTTCGCATCCTATCGAGAGCCTGCCAGGCACCTTTACGGCAGGTTATTTCATGCTTATAGCTTCGTTGAATAAAGGCCAACGCCTCGGTGAGGGTGACAACCATAAGCTGTAGCTTCTCACGCTTACTTTCCTCATGATTTTCCATCGCTGCAGTAAGCGCCTGCACAAAATTTTTTTTCTGGATAACTAATCGCTTGGCAAAAGCTTCAGGCGACAGGGCTATATTATATTTCGACACAATATAAAGTTCCTCCTCAACATCAGGTAAATTTTACTCCGAAGTACATATTTATTCGTATATCATATGTGAAATACTGAACATACAGATATATCAAACCTCCGGCACAAGGACAAGGAAATCTTTTTTTATTGACGCTTTCCAATACACAGACTAATTATTGACGACTGTTATGATACTGTACAATAATAAAAAGGAATTCTCCAATCATCATGTCTGCAAAATCACCCTACACACTTCTGCATCAATCCTCCGAATGTCCAGCCCGTAGCGGACAAGTTGCCACCCTGCATGGCACCTTTGACACTCCGATATTTATGCCTGTGGGCACCTTGGGGACAGTCAAATCGGTCACCCCAGAAAACTTGGAGGAACTTGGAGCTCAGATCATTTTGGGTAACACCTACCACCTTTTTATCCGACCTGGACACGAGTTGATTCGCAGCTTTGGCGGTCTGCACGGCTTCATGCACTGGGATAAACCTATCCTCACAGATTCAGGAGGATTTCAGATTTTCAGCCTCAAAGAACTGGCTAAAATCACCGAAGAAGGAGCCGCATTCCGTTCCCATTTGGACGGAGCAAAACTCTTTCTCAGCCCCGAAAAAGCTGTAGAGGTGCAGGAGGCTTTGGGATCAGACATCATGATGGTGCTGGATACCTGTATTCCTTACCCCACTTCGTTGGATGAAGCGGCAAAGGCCACGGCTCTCAGCGGGCGTTGGGCCAAACGTTGCCGTGATGCTCAACAAGATACGGGACAGCTTCTCTTCGGTATCCTTCAGGGCGGGATGTACCCGGAGTTGCGTAAACCTGCGGCAGAAGAGCTGATTGAAATCGGCTTTGACGGCTACGCTATGGGCGGCTTGTCCGTGGGTGAGCCGAAAGACCTGATGCACGAAATGCTGGACGCTTCCGTCCACCTGCTCCCGGACAGTCACCCGAAATACCTCATGGGTGTGGGTACCCCCGAAGATTTGGTGGAAGGAGTGTACAGGGGGGTCGACATGTTTGACTGCGTCATGCCCACCCGCAACGGCCGTAATGGAATGCTCTTTACTTCAAGCGGCAGAGTTGTTATAAAAAATAGTCGTTACCGGGAGGATCAGCGGCCTGTGGATGAGCGATGCGACTGCTACACCTGCCGCAACTATTCTCGTGCCTATCTCCGTCATCTTTTTCAGTGCCGTGAGATTTTAGCCTATCAGCTCAACAGTATTCACAATCTGCATTATTACTGTTCGCTGATGGCCGGTATGCGGCAGGCTATTGCTGAGGATCGCTTTCTGGACTTTCGTAACAATTTTTATGCACGGCGGGAAA